>JAUPLE010000383.1 GCA_030837085.1 Acidobacteriota bacterium
CTCATTATCAGGGTAAGGGGCGTGCGGAACTCATGGGAGATGTTGGCAAAAAAACGGGACTTGATTTTATCCATCTCCTTGAGTTTCTCGGATTGGTCTTTTAGTTGTAGGGTCTGGTCTTCCAGTAATCGATTTTTGTTATTAATTTCTTTTGTGCGCTCGATAACGATTTGTTCCAGTTTTTGTTTTTCGTGTTTCAGTTTGCCGGCGCGCCACTGGACAAAAAGGAATACGGAGAGGAGACCGGCGGTTCCATATAAAAGATATGCCCACCAGGTCCTGTACCATGGGGGTAGTATTTTAAACCGAAAGGTATCTTCACTTCCCTCATATTCATAAACATTCCTGGCCTGCACACGGAAGGTATACACTCCGGGATCGAGATTGGTGTAATTCTCTTTGGGCTCTTTATTCCAGGTAGACCAACCGTGATCGTATTCTTCAAGGATACAGCGATACTGTGACTCGATTTCAGCTTCAAAGAAAGGCGCGGCATATTCGAAACGGAGGTTTCGCTCTGGGTATTGAAAAATGGGAAAGGGACTATTGGCAACCTGGCTGGATTTATTTTTAAAACCGTCAAAAATCAACTTATCATTTGTAAGTACTTTTCTAATAAGTGTCTGGAAACCTTGTTTATAATTCTTTTTAAATGTGGTATCATACCGGACAAGCCCTTCGAAACTGGCAAACCATATGTTTTTACCATCGGGTTCCGGGTAGATAGCATTCACCTGGGCTGTAGGGATCCTGAGGAGAGGTATGGCGTCTATGATATAAGAACCACCCTGTCTGGGGATGGCCCGGTAATTCCTTGATTCGGAATGGAACCAGATGCTTTTATTTTTATCTTCGGCTATGCGGAAAACAGCTTTACCATTGGTACCGCCGGCGAATAGATATCCCAGTGTGAAGTCGGGGATGAATTTCTTATTCGCTTCATCAAATCTATATATTCCATTTCCTGTGGCGCATATGACATGCCCGGCAGCTTGAGTTATATAAACCTCACCCCCGGGGAGACCCTGAGTGGAGCTAAAGAGCGTGACAACTGGCTGATCGATGCTGTGGGAGAAACCCACCTGGATGATATTCCCGGTCAGGGTCCCTAACCATACGTTTCCTTTTTCGTCTTCGGCAATGCTTCTTATTTCCTGGCCGATGTTCTCAAATCGGCGTTCTTCCTGCCACCGGCCATTTTTGGAAGACAATGCGATCAATACCCTATTTGTCCCGCACCAGGTGCGACCGGGAAAGTGTTGGGAAGGCAATAATATATAAGAGGGCCTGTCGCTAATTTTTTGCGGGATATTCTTATCAACGCTGAACACACCACCTGATGTGGCCGCCAAGATGGTGTTTCCCGCGGAGAGTAGGCTCCAGCAATTGGAGGTTATGCCGGGTACTTGCTTAAATTTTAAGGGGATTTCGAGATAATATAACCCATTGGTAGCGCCCACATATAAATCATCATGATGTTTGAGCACTACTGCTGCTAACCCGGAAAGATTCGAACGTTCATCATGAACTGTAAGAGGTGAAACATATTCGATTTTCGAGACGCCTTTTTCGAGGCACAGCCATAAATTCCCCTGCTTATCTTCGAAAACATATTTTACATTGTCATCTTGTAGGCCATAGCTCTTAGCGAAAATATATTTAAGCTTTCCCTTGGGATCCATGACGACAAGCCCCCCTAGTTTTGTCGCCAGGGCAAAATCGCCGGACGATAAATGTATCCCATGATTGGCCGTGTTTTTTTTCAAATAATCATCTGCTTCGGTGGGAAAAGGCCTGGTAGTTTTTACATTACAATCATACAGGTAAAATCCCTTTAACAGTGTTCCGATCAGCAGCATTGGGGAATTGGCATCGGTATCATATGGGGCGTTGGGATTATAGGGAACGACCATGATAATTCTTTCTTTTTCATCGGAAAATATTTCGGTTCCCGGCAGTATTTCCAATGAATCATTGTTCATTTGCATCAGCCCGGTTTTTGCCTGGTGAATATATAACCTGCCCCTGTCAATAAAAGAGTATAAAAAACGTTGGCTGGATGGCCATACCTTCATTTGTTTGCTTTCGGGATTCCAGCGGAATAGGAATTCGGAGGAAACAAAATATATTCCTTCATTGGTGACATGGGTTCGCCAGACATTGGAAAAGTTCTTTTGATCCCCATTCAACTGGTCCAAAAGTGAGATATATCTTAAAGAGACGTTTGCTTCCGGGGCCAGGTACCCGATATCGCCCTTACCCCCAATGAAAACGGTCCCGCTTGGATCGATGGTCAGTGAGCGGACGGGCTTGTTGTTGTCAGGGACGCCGATAATCCGCCAGGAAACTCCGTCATATTCCAGAACACCGCCGTTGTTGGCGACGTAGATGATTCCATTGGGGGCTTGCGCGATACCCCAGTTTTGCGGTTGATGCTCATACTCCCGGTAGTTGTAATTTCTTAAATATTTGAACCCTGCATCCCCTTTATCCTGGCCGTGCATGAGGAGAGAGATAAGTAAGTAAAGACTAAAAACCAGGATTATTGGATCAAGCTTCCTTCTTTTAAGAACCGCACTTTTATGCTTTATTAATTCCATGCCCATCCTTTAAAATCTATCCTGAAAGTATACACCAAAAGGAATGGATTTTTCAAGACCTGGATAATAAAAAAGCCATTTAAATTTTAGCCGCGAAGAACACGAAGTGGCTCGAAGAAAATAATTAAAAATTGACATCTAATACAATTATTGAGTATGTTAACCCAGAGAACTTGAATAATAAAATATCTACAATGGAAACTTGAACTTCAGCGCTCATTTTTGTAGATAATAAATTTGGCTGCCATTCAATCTGTTTTTAGTCTATATTATAATTTGATTAACCCCTCAATACATTTTTCAATTTTTATCATATACTTTCATATACATTATTGTTTTTATTGAGCATTCCTGCTA
>JAUPLE010000384.1 GCA_030837085.1 Acidobacteriota bacterium
TTTATATTAATGCTTTCCCACGCATGGTGGGTGGATTCTCAATTCCATAATACTTTAAAATGGTGGGCGCCATGTCCGTGATATCCGGGACTTGTTTGTTTATCTTAAAATTGGCCAAAAAAGAAGCCGGGACATGCCTGGGATTCATACAGTGGTCTCCGGACCACCAATCCATATTATCCGCGACCGTTTGGGGATTCACAGTCCCTAACGCCGAAGCCCCGCTGATCCTGTACCCGCTGTTACACCCCACGATAATATCGGGCGCACGATCGAGGAAATCTTTGGAATAATGTTCCTCGGAAATATACGCTTCGGTCACTACCTGCAGGCCGTTTTTGGGGTCCCTAAACTGCTCCAATTTGGCTTTTATTTCTTCCAGCAGTTTCCGTTTCTCCTGGGATTTGACAATCCCCTGTCCTTCCCGTCCGGCCAGGTTCAAATAAAGGCCGTTCAAACCCAGGCCATAGGCCCGGCTGCTTTCCCAATCAACATACTCAAACATGGATAATTCCGAGTCAAGTTTATCTACCTGCAGCTTTAAATAGCCTTCATTAAACAGCCAGGTATTGAGATGAAATTCCCTCCGGTAAGGCGCAAACCCATGATCCGACATTACGATTAGTTTAACATCCGGCGGGGTCTTTTTCAGCAGGTCGCCCAACACCCGGTCATGTTCGCGGTATAATTCATCGTTAATATAACCGCATTTCAGGGCCTCGTCCGGGTGATAATAGGGATGTTCTTTGTCTTTCAATGCCCAAAACATATGCTGTCCCTGGTCCAACGAGGAGAAATAGAAAAACAAAAACCCGCTCTTGCGACTTAAAAACCGTTCCAATTCATAATGAAATATTTTCTTGCTCTCGGCAAATACGGACATGGATTGCACAATAAAGTTTTCAACGGTAAAAGCGCCTTTGCTCAACGCGTGGGTGTCGGCCGGCAGGTTAATGGTGTGGAATAGCCCGTTCTTTTCCGCCAATTCCTTGCTGTAAGAGGACGGCGTGCTAATCGTCATGGCCGGATTCGCGGGGCTGATGTGAATGGGCGAAATATACAAGCGGAATTTTTGCCCCAATTCCAGCAGGTAAAACTTAACCATCCCGGTCACGCTGGAAATTCCTCCAATCAACGGGAAATCGATCTCTACCCACTGGGAATATTCCCCTTCCGAAATTAAAATCTCTTTGTCCTGGATATCGATGCGGGCGGTCTTGTGTTTGTAATCGACATAGACACGGAAAGGCACAATGGGTTTGGGATGATCCGGGTCTTTTACCAGGTCATTCACCGGCCCTTCGATCTCCCCTTTCATGGTGTTATTCTCGTCGATATAGGCATAGTACATGTAGTTGGGGGAGATATCCTTCATGGACTCTTGTTCATCCGAAGTATAAATAGTGTAAAACCCATACCCGTCCTGGAGACCGGGGGTGCCCATGCCGGAAATGGTACGCTGCTTGCTTTTGGAGGGTGGGTAATTGTTGGGAATTTTAAATATGGTGGCTTCCACATCCCGTTCTTCCAGGTAATCCCAGAACGCTTTTCCTTCACGTTTCAATATTACTTCGGAGGACTTTAACGGCAGCCGGTATTTACCCAGTTTAAGGGTCCAGGCCGGGTCAGCGGGGATGGTGTCGGCCTGGGAAAATTTCGGGGTATAGGTTTTGGGGTCGCGGGTCAAGAAATCGTAAATGCCGTGCACGCCGGGATCGGAACCGGTAATAAAACTGCCCCAGGCCACGGGACTTTGCGGGGGAATGGAACTGCGCATCATGGTAAATGTGCCCATTTGCGCCAGTTTCTGCATGTTGGGTAATTGTCCTTCCTGCATTAAGCGGTTGACAATGGCCGGGTCCATGCCGTCGAAACCCAGGACAATCATTTTTCCCGGTTTGGAACCGCCAGAGGCGAAATTGAAAAAAGGCCCACTCAATGTGACGGCGGACGCCGCTGCCAGCAGCCCTGTATTTTTAATAAACTCTCTTCGTTTCATGGTCATTTATTATTGTACCCCAAGGTCCCTACCGTCGATAAAGGACGGCGAGGTGATCCCGAAAGCAGATAGCACCGTAGGCGAGATATCCGCCAGGGTGGGGTCGGTTATTTTTATTTTTTTGTTGCTGTAGAAAATCCCGGGCACCTGGTCGCTGGTAAAGCAATGGTCGCCGGTCCACATTTTTTTGTTGTCCGCGAAGATATCGCCGCCGACAAAATTCACGGCCGATTCCCAGGCCACTTTGTAACCGATGCTGTAACCCACCACCACATCCGGGGCGTTCTGCGTATAAGGACCTTTGTACAACTCTTCCCGTTTGTAGACGGCTTTCATTACCGGTTTGCCCGCGCCATTGTCTTTTACATCAATTAGTTTTTGTTTAATCTCTTCTTTTAATTGTTCCGCTTCTTTGCCGGAATTCACGATGCCATATTTTTCCCGGCCCTTGATGTTTAAAAACAAACCGTTGAGTCCCTGGCCGTAGGCCCTGGATTTGGACCAGTCCACATCGGCATACCATTTGTCGCTGGTTTTTTTGCCATCCTTTAATACGAGATAGCCTTCTTGATGAAGCCAGGAATTGAGATGGAATTCCCGTTTGGCGGAATTAAATCCATGGTCTGAAACGATCATTAATAAATCATTCTTGGTGAGTTTCGGGATCAATTGGCCCAGGAAATCGTCCATGGCTTTATATACATCGTAAACGGCATTTCTGGCCCGTTTGGAAGCCGGGACGCCGTTTACTTTTAAATTAGGATTCTCCAGGAACTGCCAGAACATATGCTGGACCCGGTCCGTGGCTTCAAACACCTGCACCATGAGTCCATTCTTGTATTTTTTTAAGGTATCGAAAAAGATGCGCTCCCGCTCTTTTTGGTAAAAATAAATTTGATCTAACAAAGATTCCAAAGACAGCACGCCTTCATTGACCGCCGAAGTATCTTCGGCCATGCCCAGGGTGGCATAAGAACCCAGCATCTTGGAAAGATAAACCGAAAGGATTTTGGGGTGCGACACCGGCATGGAAGGTCTTTCCGGGTCGATATTAATGGGTGAAAAATATAATTTCACCGGGTCCAGGGATTCCAGGACCAATTGCACGATGCCGCCGATTTTAATGATTCCTGCTTTAAACTCCACCGGGATCCATTGGCTTAATTTCCCCGGTTCAAGGGTGACCTTTTCAGCCCCGATTTCAAAGGACGCGGTATTCTTTTCTTTAGCGACGGTTAGTTTAAAAGGTATGGTCAGGGGCTGGTTTCCTTCTTTGAAAGGATGCCCCGGTCCTTTTAAGACGCCTTCGTAGGTTGCAGCGATCGCAGTGTCCCCCGGTATTTTTTTTAATTGTTCCACCACGCCGTCGGATACATCGAAGGTCTTTGCTTCGGCGTCGGAGTAAAAACTAAAACTGCCCTGGGAACCCCTCAAATCCGGGGTGCCTAATCCTGAAATCATCAGGCCGTAGAATTTTTCCGGGGGAAAAGTAAAGGGGACCCGCAGCACCGTTGAGAATATACCTTTGCCGCTGACGATTTTCCAGAAGCTCTGGCTTTTGCGTTTCAGTTCGATTTTAGGTTTCGAGATGGGAATTTTCAGTTTTCCCAGGTTCAGGAATCGTTTCGGCGGCAGGATATCCGAGCAAGCCAGCTTGGGCATATAGGTATTGCGATCCGTAGTTAAGAAATCGAAGATATTATGCTTCCCGGGATTGACGCCGGTGGAGAAAGTAGACCAGGCCACGGGGGATATTGGGGGTTCAGTGCTTAATAGAGGGGCGAAAGTTCCTTCTTTGGCGAGTTTTTCGAAATTAGGAAAGTGTTTTCCTTCTTTGATGAAGCGGTTCATGAGGTGGTAGTCCATGCCGTCGAAGCCGATGATAATAGTGCGTTTAAATTTCGCGTGTTTGAGAGTTTTGTAACGTTTGATGAATTTAATAAGGGCGCGGATAGGGAAGGTGAGGAAGTTAAAGATGGCCAGGAAGAAGGCGGCGAAGATGAATAGGAAGGAGCCGGCGAAAGCGAAGCCGGCGCCGGGTCCGACGTAGGCCAGGGTGGGCAAGCAGGATAACAAAAGTACCAGGATTAATAAGCGCGTCTTTTTCATTAAGGGATTCTATCATATTTTTGAAATAGTTTCCAGTTTTGGTTTCAGTGAAGGGGGGCTTTTTTCGGCAGCATGCGGCTGCACCCGTTTTGCCCATGAAAAAGCGTTTGTTTAACAAAAATTTTGATCAAACTTTTTCAAAAGTTTGGCCCGCGCAGCATCGGCAGGGCCACCGGAGGTAATCGAAATGGCTATCCCTCCACTTTTTTAATATTTTATTCTTCCCAATCCTCGTAATCCAAACCCTCAACTCTACTGAATTCCCTGGTATTATGAGTAACAAGCGTCACATTATTGGCAATCGCAATCGATGCAATTAACAGGTCATAAGGGCCGAAAGCATCCTTGAACCCCTCTTTCAATCGGAGTATCGGATAAACATCCGGCGAATTTGTCGATGAATTTAAGCCAATCTTTTTTTTTATGCTCATCCTCCCCTTCTTCAAATTCAATGTCTTCGAACTCATCGGGGTATTCAAAGGTTTTAATAATCTTATATAATGGGGTTAGATATTCATCTTGAACATTGTCAATTTCCCTTTTTAACAGTTCCTTAGTAATCATATTTCACCTCAATGGTATAATATACTTAAATCCCTCATAAATGTCAACCTAAAAATTCGCCTATCCCGGGACGGATTTTTTATTCACTTTTTTCAATTGGCATCACTTTTTGTTTATGATTTAATCTCACCTACGTTTCTGGCATCGTTTCAAGTCCTAAGAGGGAGAATGCGCCGCGGCTTCATTTATATACAACGATTGGTTTTACCGAAAGGTCGCTGCTGTACCCGTATCATTCCTTCCAAATTCCGTTTTATGGTTTCAAAAAGCCGTTTTGATGTTTCCATTTTTCGTTTGATCGATTCCAAAAGCCTTTTTATCACTTTCAAAAACAAAATGGTCACTGCCAAAAACCAAATGGTCTTTTCCAACTTTGAAATGGTGGTTTCCAACATTGAAATGGTCGATTCAAAAAACAAAATGATCGTTTCCAACTTTGAAATGGTTGATTCCAAAAACAAAATGGTTGTTTCCAACTTCCGAATGGTCACTTCCAAAAACCAAATGATCGTTTTCAACTTTGAAATGGTCGATTCCAAAAACCAAATGGTCATTTCCAACTTCCGTATGACCACTTCCAAAAACAAAATGGTCACTTACAACTTCCGAATGGTCACTTCCAGAAACCAAATGGTCACTGCTTACTTTCGTTTGTTCAATGCATAGACCCAAATGGTCACTGCTGACTTTCGTTTGGTCAATGCGGGGAACCGTTTGTTCGTTGTCGATTGCCGTTTGGTCACTGCTGACTTCCGTTTGGTCAATGCATAGAACCAAACGAAAGTAAGCAGTGACCAAACGGTTCCTTGCATTGACCATACGAAAGTAAGCAGTGACAATTTGGTTCTATGCATTGACCAAACGGAAGTCAGCAGTGACCAAACGGCAATCGACAACGAACAAACGGTTCCCCGCATTGACCAAA
>JAUPLE010000385.1 GCA_030837085.1 Acidobacteriota bacterium
TCAGGCTTTCCGTAGGGGCGAACCCCCGTGTTCGCCCTCTCTCCTCGAAATATAAAATAAAAAGGGCAAGCACAGGGGCTTGCCGGTAACGCCCCTACAACAATCTCCCGCAGATGTCCCGCGGCTCGGGTGGCCAATAAACTCCCCTGCCGGGGGCCAAACTTTTGAAAAAGTTTGATCAAAACTTTTGCCTGTTTGGGCAAAAACTCGGTCCATTTTCCCCAACATACGCATAACAGACGCAGTTCTTACGCCTGACGTACCCTTTCCTACCACTATCTGACCCATTTCCTACCTATTGACGACCCAATTCCTACCACTTTCTGACCCCTTTCCTACCACTGGATGACCCCATTCCTACCACTCTCTCACCCCTTTCCCACCACTTGCCGACCCCTTTCCTACCGGTGGAAATGGGGTAAGATACCCGTAAGAAGGAAACAAAAGGGCGTAAGAAGTCCTCTTTGCTTGCCAGGGATAAGGTGGGGAGTGAAAAAAACCGGGAATTGCCGCGTAGGGAAAAATAAATTTTGGGAAAGGAGCCGCCCCTTTAAAATTTTGGCTTTAATCCAGCTTGTTTACATAATTCATTTGCTGTAATTCTATCGATAGTTTAAATCGCTATACCTCAACAGCAACCGGGACTTCAATTGCAATCGGTTCATATAATACCCTCCCCAAAGGTATTTCCTTTTTTAATTGGATATAGGCCAACATCATTTCTCGTAAGGCATCTTCAAGCATTTCCCTGCATTCTTCGATCGTTTCCCCTTCAGTGACTACTTCCGGCCATTCCACGATCTGCCCCATATACCCTGACTCTATTTTTCTATATTTGGCTGTAAAATTACTCAGCATTTTCTGCCTCACTCGGTTTTGTTTTTATTTTGGTTCTCATAGCGATTCCAATATAATTCAAAAGCAATCTCCTGTCAACTCCCCTGCCGGGGGTCCACTTCTATTAACCGTTAATAATTAACCGTTAACAATTGACAATTAACAATTAGAAAGAATTTTTGCTTGGCAGGGGCAGGTCTGGGGGCAGTATCAAAAATTTTTATTTGATATCGTATTATGGCGAAATCGTAACCTGGATGTCTTTGCGTATAATCCCACTTTTGGATTCCACGATAAAGGCCAATTTATAATCACCCATAAATCCAGCAACAGGCAGCCAGTAGAATTTTCCATTTTTCCTGTCCAGCGTTGATCCCAACGGCAGCGCCTTTAATTCGGAACCCGTCACGAGATACCCGGCAATACGAGAACCTTTACCCATTAGTCGGGAAAGATCGATCTCCATAACTTCATTTTCTTTGATATCGATATGTGAGATACCGTTCTCATCAGGAAGCACATTTTGAAAAATGGCGCGCCTGGCGAAACCTTTCTTAACTTCGATTGGAGTAACACAGTCTGCCGGGATATCGGCATATGATTTTTGTTCTCTATTCGAAACGAAGTCGCCGAATGATGGTCTATCGGCAGGGACCGGTTTTAATCGTTCGACCTGGGCGCTTTTTGTGAATTGGCTGCTGCTGGAATCAATATTTTCAATGGTGAAAAACCGGCTCCCGATACCGTCGGCATTACCCGCATTATCCGTCGCAATCCAGAAAATCGAATGATAACCTGTTTCGTATGCCGTAGTATCGATATAAAATCGCGCCATAGAACCATTACTATTGGCGTAGCCGGGAAAGAAACCGGCAATATCGGACCTATAGATATTGTAAGTGGGATGCCCTTTGTTGACACCGTCGATGTATACATTAATGGTGGAACCATTCGTCGCTATATTGTTGGGATGTGGGGTCAATATCCATCCTACGTTGGAAAACTTTGCGCCCGATGCCGTACCACCCTGGGCAGGCGTATCGATGGCGCCGAAAGGTTTAACTGCATGGGTATTATCTACTGTAATGGTTCTAGCGCCCAGGTCCGTGGTTTTTCCTTCGCTGTCGGCGGCGATTGCGTGAAGTTTATACGTGTTGTCGCCATTGGGAAGGAAATTGGTCAACAGCATGTAACCCCATCCTGCCTTGTAACTGCCCGGGTAAGTAGGATATGCCTGCTGGATATCGGACCTGGCCCCATCCACGAATACCGCATCCCCAATATAGCCAAGGCTATTCCCGTTTTCATAGTAAATTTTGACGCTATTCACACCCGTATCATCGACCGCCCAGCCGGTAACAGCAACACTGCTGCTGACAGTAGAATCGTCAAGTGGCGTGGAAAAATCACCGATGGGCGCCTGGTTTTGTTCCGCCTTAATTACCTCCAGGTAAACGGCAAGATGTTGGGGTGAATTTGTGGCCCCGTTAGAAACGATATCCAGGATACCGTAATAACTACCGACATCGTAGCCGGCGGGGTCCATGGAGACCGTTATGATAGCGCCATTGGAATTGCCGATTACAGGGCTGCAAGAAATGGCGTCGTAATAGTTATTAACCCACCAATCAAGCGTTCCGTTGCCATCATTGGTAATGATAAATGTTTGCGGAGCCGGTGTACTTCCACCCTCTACGTAGGTAAAATACAAGGCGCTGCGGTTCAGGGATATTATCGGAGGAAAGTTTGTATAATTGGCCACAGCAGTGATATTTTTGTTCATGGTTATAGTCACGGTTCGCGATATGGTGTCGGACCCGGCAATGGTCCATTTGGCAAAATAATTGGCCCGGGACATTGACGGTGCAGTCAAGGTAACCGATTTATTGGCCAGGTAAGTCCTGGTAAAACTCGTAGTCCCGTCACTGCTCCCGGTTTGGTCTGCCGGGCTTACTGTAATGGCAGCGTCGGAAACGCCGGAGGATTGAACAGTTAAGGTATAAGTCGTCACAGTGGGAGTTCCAAACACTGCCACGACCGTATGATTGCTGTTCATGGTAACATTAATGGTCCGGGAAGTATTGGCTGTTCCATCGACGGTCCATTTTATAAAGGCGCCCCCGTTCAGGGATGATGGGGCGGTTATGGCCACCGACTTACCCGGCCCGTAAGTCCTGGTAAAATTAGTGTAACCGTTACCGTTTTCATTGTTGTCGCTGGGGCTTACCGTAATATTAGCACCCGTGCCGGGGGAAGACTGAACGGTTAAAGTATACACCTGGGCTTCATCCCATTGGAAGGCATACTTATAAGAAGAATAACTACTGTAAGGGGCTTGCGTATTTAAGGAAAAACCTTCGGTTGCTCCCGGAGCAATCGCGGTACTTGTCGTCATCAATTCGTTGAATTTATAATTACTCCCTTCAACATAAGCCCAATTCACATCGATAACTTTTCCAGCGGCATTGTAAATAGCAAAGTACACTTCAGTAAAATAGGTCAAATAACAGCAGCCGGTATTTTTTATATTCCCGATAATTCTTAAATTGTCGACATAATTTGTCATGAAAGGCGATCCACTTAATTTAAGGGTGGCTTTTGCCGAGGTACATGGATAGGCTGAATAGTCGAAAGAGTATGTGTAATGATCCACATTCGCATATTCTGTGAATGAGTAGAGTCTAAAGAAACCGATGTCGCCTGCCTTTAAGGCATTGGTATAAAACCCGGGAGATGACAACTGCACTACGCTGCCGCCATCGATATAGGAAAAATCCGCAGCCAATAAATTATTGCCGGCGTCATACAAGTTCACGTTGATGGTAACATATTGGGCAGTGGTGGTCCCGGTATTTTTAACTTCGCCCATCAGTATAAAATTGCCGAAACTATCTTCCACGGCATTGAAAGTCGCCGTCTGCGCGACAATATTAACTGCCTTGATTGCGCCAAGGTCTTCGGCGGTTGCGAATTTTGCCGCTTCTAACTTTTGCTGTTCTTTTTTTAGGTTTTTCTCCTGCCACTGCCGGCGTTTCTTTTTTTCAGTTTCGATCTCAGCCTGGGTGTAGACCTTTTTTTCAAGTTGAGAATCGGACCGATTTACGTACATAACATTAGTGCTGCCATTAAAAGTTTCCCTTTTTTCTGCCGCGACAGTTTGGGAAAAGCAAAAAACAAGGCTCGCCAGTAACACAATTGTAATAAAAATTCTTTTAGCCATTTTTTTTTAGTTTAGGTTTGATAAATCTTTGTCTTCCTCATATATTTTAGAATTAAATGGTAACACACTCTATTTTTTCTGTCAATGAATTATCCCGGTAACACTCTCCCCTGCCGGGGGTCCGCTTCCATTAACCGTTAACCATTAACCGTTAACAATTGACAATTAACAATTAGAAAGGCATAAAAATAAGGGCAGACACACAGGTCTGCCCCTACGGTA
>JAUPLE010000386.1 GCA_030837085.1 Acidobacteriota bacterium
GGATGCCATCCCAACGATTGTCATTACACCTCGGGTAATTTTCATGCCCGCCGGCGCTGGATGGCTTTTCGCAGCTTGCTGGATTTCATGGGTATCGATTCCCGCCGCATCCATTTCGCCTGGGTATCGGCGGCAGAAGGCGCCAGGTGGGCCGAGTTGGTCAATTCGGTGGACGCTGAAATTAGGAAACTGGGGCCTTACGACTCTTATCAGAAACTAGTCGGGGCCGGTATCGAGTAACCAACCCTGGAGGCAGTGAAATGGAAGCACTAAGAAAGAAAGCACATGAAATAATAACCGGCGGCCAGGTCAAGGTCATCATCGGGTATGGCGAAGGTTCCCCGGAAAGGGCCCGCGCCATCTTCGCCCAAACACCGGCGGAAGTTGATCAACTTATTTTCGATCAACGCTGCCTACAAAACCTGGCAGTTTATCTAATGAAGCCCGAAGTAAAAGCACTGGGCAAAATGGCAATAACCGCATCCAAAAACGTACTGCGTTCAATCTTGCAGCTTGCATCCGAGAACCAATTAACCGATGCGGACCTCGTAGTAATCGGGATTACCGATGACGGCGGTGTGATCGAATTCCCCAATTTACAGGCCGTGGAAGAACACATCAAAGCCGCCGGTACTCCCGCAAAAAATGAAGACAGGGCCAGGATCGAAGAGATCGATAAAAAACCCCTGGAGGAACGCTGGCAGTACTGGCAGGAACAATTATCCGCATGTGTTAAGTGTTATGCCTGCCGTTCCGCCTGTCCCATGTGTTATTGCACCCGCTGTACCGTGGAATGCAATCAACCCCAGTGGATACCGGCGCCTTCGCACCACCTGGGTAACCTGGAGTGGCATATTATGAGGGCCATGCACCTAACCGGCCGCTGTATCGAATGCGGCGAATGCGGAAGAGCATGTCCCCTGGGACTCCCCATAAACCTGCTGACCCAAAAATTGGCCGCTGAAATCGAGAGCCAATTCGATTGGCAGGCCGGGATGTCGCTGAAAGTCGAGAACCCCCTCTCCACGTTCAAACCCGACGATAAAGAGAATTTTATCAAGTAACGCTAAGGGGTAAGCAAAATGGCAACTGAAAGAAAAATATTAAAAAAAGAATCATTGGGACCATTGTTTGAGAAAATGAACGCCGCCGGCAAACGAATCCTGGCCCCCAGGAAAACCGGGGAGCAAATTCGATTCGAACCGGTAACCTCGGCAAATGAAATAGCCGCGGATTTCGTCCAGAGCACCGCATCGGCAAAATGGGCCGTATTCCCGGCCGTGGAAGAGATGCTCTCTTTCCGCTCCCTGGATAAAGAAACCAAACTGGAAGCAAAGCAGTCGAAACCCCAACCCACCGTAGTATTTGGGATTCGCCCCTGCGACGCCGCCGCCTTCAAAGCCCTTCATGCGGTGTTTGCAACGGATTACAAGGACGACCTGTTCCTGGATCGCTGGGAGCAAATCACCTTGATCGGTATGAGCTGCACCAAAGCCGACGATTATTGTTTTTGTACTTCCGTTGGCGGTAACCCGGGCAGCACGGTGGGGAGCGATATCTTACTCACCCCCCTGGCCAACGGCGATTTCCTGGCGGAAATCCTCACTGAAAAAGGACAGCAATTAGTCGCATCATTGGACGGGTTGTTCGCCGCCGGCGGCAGCGATATCGATAAGGAAAGCTTACTGGCCAAAGTAACCCCGAAATTCGACGCCAAACAAATGAAAGCGAAGATGGATGCGGTGTTCAATAATGAAAAATTGTGGACGCGACAATCGCTTCGCTGCATCGGCTGCGGGGCCTGTGCTTTTGTATGCCCTTCCTGTTCTTGTTTCGACATCCAGGACGAGCGTTACGGCGGCAAAGGCCAACGGTTACGCTGCTGGGATTCTTGCGGCTTCGGCCTGTTTACCCTGCACACTTCCGGTCATAACCCGCGGCATACACAGGCGCAGCGTTGGCGTCAGCGCCTGATGCATAAATTCTCATACGGCCCTGAAAAATACGAGTTACCGGGCTGCGTCGGCTGCGGCCGCTGCTCCAGGGCATGCCCCACCGATATGAATATCCTTGGTCACCTCTTAGAAATCGCGGAGGAAAAATTATGAGCGCTGAAAACCTTTATAAACCCTATGTAATGAAAATAGAAAAGATCACGCAGGAAGCCCCTGAGGTCAAAACCTTTAAATTGGTATTTACCGACGAAGAAGAAGGCAAGAATTTTAATTTCAAAGCCGGACAGTTTGGAGAATATTCCATATTGGGCGAAGGCGAGAGCACCTTTTGCATTGCCTCTTCTCCTACCCGCAAAGGGTATATCGAATGCACCTTCCGCCGCGCCGGTCGCGTGACCTCCGCCCTTGCCCGCCTGGAAGAAGGCGACACCATGGGATTCCGCGGCCCCTATGGCAATACTTTCCCAATCGATGACTGGAAAGGGAAAAGCCTGCTGTTCATCGCCGGCGGAATCGCGCTGCCACCCATGCGCTGCGTCATCTGGAACGCCCTTGACTTACGTGAGAATTTTAAAGACGTTACCATCATTTACGGCGCCAGGACCGTTAACGACCTGGTTTATAAACACGAACTCGAAGATTGGGGTAAACGCCCCGATGTTAAGCTTATTACCACTGTAGACCCGGGCGGCGAAACCCCCGATTGGAAAGGTGAGATCGGTTTCGTCCCCACTGTCCTGGAAAAAGCAGCCCCTTCCAGCGCCAACACCATTGCTATCGTGTGCGGCCCCCCCATTATGATTAAGTTCACTTTCCCTGTGCTGACCAAATTGGGATTTACCCCGGAAAATATTTTCACTACGCTGGAAAACAGGATGAAATGCGGTATCGGTAAATGCGGTCGCTGCAATGTAGGCAAATACTTTGTCTGCAAAGACGGCCCGGTATTTACCTTTGCCCAGGTCAAAGAACTACCGCCTGAATACTAATAAAAAAACCAGGGACCTTTTTATAAAAAGGTCCCTGGACCCCCAAAAATTTTTGATAAATGGTTCCAAGCCAGACACTGCTAATGGTGTTAGTCTGTCGTAATTGTTCTACAAATAGGCCGCCCGCGCCGCAGGCAAAAAAAAATTCTTTTTGCAACTCTTTTCATAAAATCTGCGTCTAAGCAAATTTAAAATAGTACTCCTATAGCGCAAAAAACTATTAAACCATTCAATAATAGGATAATATCAAAATAAGGAGATACAATGAAAACCCCACACAAACGTTTTGCAATTGCCTGTATGGCAATCATGTTGTTTTCCACGGTGATATTTTCCGCGGAAATCAAAGGCATCATTAAGGATCACCGAAACCATCCCTTACCGTCGGTTACAGTTACCCTTAAAAACACCAGTAACGTAACCCTATCCGACATTGAGGGAAAATTCTTGATCCCTATCCCGGGTGACATAAACCCGAAAAACATTATCTTGACTTTCGAACGTACCGGATTTTATACGGAAGAGAAGCGCGCTATATTAACCGATAATGTCCAGGTATTTCGAATTTATTTTATTCCTGGAGATTATATCCGGGAGAAGGTATCGGTAACGGCGTTGGACCGGGAAGTGGAGACTATTTCCCTCCCCATGGCCGAGACATCGGTATCCCTGGGTGAGATGCAGGAAAAAGTTCCCGAAAATATCGTTGAAGCCCTGTCGGATACAGCGGGCGTCCATTTCGTAGGCAAAGGCGGTTTTTCCGTCACTCCCAGTATTCGCGGCCTGGCCAGGCAGCGGGTATTGGTCATGGTAGACGGCGAGCGCATTACTAACGACCGGCGGGTAGGTAGTTCGGCTTCTTTTGTGCCCCCGGAAATGGCCCAACGGGTCGAAGTGGTACGGTCTTCCGCGTCCGTGCTTTATGGTTCCGATGCTATCGGCGGCGTAGTCAATATATTGACCCGCCCCACAGACCATGACCAGCCGACCCCCCAGTTGAACGCCGTCAACCTGAATCTTAATTCTGTCAATAAACGTATTAACGCCGGCATCACCTACGGTTTTAATCCCGGCAAATGGAATATATATTCCGGGTTCCAGTATACCAAAGCCGACGATTACTCCACCCCGGATAAAACGATTAATCATTCCGGTTATACTTATTATTCCGGTATCCTGGATGTCTCCTATATGAATGAGAAACGGGATTTTTACCTGGGTTATGTGGGCGGTTATGGGAATGATATCGGTAAACCGGACCGGGCAAACGATCCTACGAAATATTCCTTTGTACCTTCTGAAAGCGATCATTTCATCCGTTTGGGTTTCAATGAAAGATCGCTGGTAAAGCAGGGCGTTTGGAATTTTTCCTTGTATGTGAATCCCTCCACTTACTATGTGCAGAATGAAAATACAAAGAAGAAAACCACCGACTATGCCGATACGACAGGGATGAACATGGGTTTAAAAACCTCGTTAAAGAAATCCCTGGGCGAGTCGTTCAGTTACCAATTGGGCGCGGAATGGTTTTCCCGGCAGAACCTGGATATGGTAAATAGGTCTAAAAGCGGGGATAATATTGTTACAACATATCCCCTCAGCAATGGACAGCGTAACGACTATGCCGGGTTTTTCGCTTTAAATTGGAACGTTGTACCTACGGTTGATGTTAATGCCGGGGTTCGTTATACGTTTTTTTCCATTGCCGGCGATGTGGAAGGCGTTAAGATGAAAAAGAATAAAAATTCCGCTTCCTATTTCCTCGGGGTCATCAAAAAGTTCGGTTCTTCGGTTTCTTTGTTTTGTAATGTCGGTCGTTCGTTTCGTATTCCGACCCTCAGCGAAGCTTATTATACAGGCATCACTAGCCGTAAATACGTGGTAGCCAACCCGAATTTGAAACCGGAAAGTAGTATTGATATTGATACGGGATTGAAGTTCTATACACGAAATTGTTTCATCGGGCTTTACTTTTTCTCTACGCAGGTGGACAATTTAATTGAGTTGTATAAAGGCGCCAATGACATTTATTATTATGACAATATCATGAAGGGTAGAATCCAGGGTGGCGAGCTTGAAGTCCAGTATTCGCCGGTCAAGAATGTCAACCTGTTCGGCCATTATTTTTATTATAAAGGCAAGAGTAATGCGAATGATGCGCCGCTCAACGATGTTCCCGCGCCCCGTATTTTCCTGGGCGGGAAAGTTATTTTTGGTCGTCTTTGGTTTGAGGGTGATTATCTTCATTCGTTTAAGAAGAGTGACCCTGGTCCGGCGGAAGTGGCGAATACGGCTTACGATTTAGTAAACCTCAAAGGGGGTTACTATTTATCTTCCAGCCTGTTTGTATATTTGAAAGTAGCAAACTTGTTTAATAAGACGTATTTTGCCAATACGGACCCGGATATACCTGAGGCCAAGGGTATTGATTTTTCAGCCGGCATCCATTTTTATTTCTAACCAAAAATTTTAGGAGGCAGCATGCTGCTGCACCCGATTGCACGGCAATGAGTTTTCCGATGCTTTAACCGGCATCTCAAACTTTGAACGTTCGTAAGTGACAAAAATTTTAGGAGGGTCAAGGGAACCCTTTTATAAAAGGGTTCCCTTGTCGCCGAAGGCAAAATCAACATTTATCACCATAATTTCCGAATTGCCGGCGGTACGGACGGGGGGTCCCCAGACCTGGGCGCCGCTGGTGACGAATAAATGGGTGTTCTCGAATTTTTTGTGTCCCCAGCCTAATTCGTAGAGGTTATTAATAATAAAATTCAGAGGGAATAATTGGCCGTTATGGGTATGGCCGGAGAGTTGGATATCCACATCATGTCGGCTGACTTCTTTAATATCGGTGGGCCGGTGATCGAGCAGGATTACGGGTAGATTATTAGGTGTTTGCTTCAGCAATTCTTCGATGGATTCCCGGGTATTTGAACGGGCGTCGTTTCTGCCCACCAGGTAAAATGAGTTATCGATGGTTACAACTGCATCTGCCAGGACGTTAATACCGGCGTCGGCGAAGAATTTCAATTTATTGCCCCGGTTGTGGGATTCGTGGTTTCCTGGGGAAGCGTAGATGCCGTATTTGGATTTGATTTGGTGGAAGTGTTGTGCAAATCCAGAAGTTTCGCCGTCGTCGCGGTGTCCTTCGACTATATCGCCGGGGAGTAGTACAATATCGGGGCTCAGTGCATTGACCCGGTGGGTAAATTTTCCCAGGAATTCTTTATCGGTTATTTGTCCCAGGTGAAAATCCGCTGACATGACGATTTTTAAATGATTGATCACGGCTGATTTTCGCGGTATGGTAACGTGGTATTCGTTGACTTTGAGGGAGTTCACATGGACAGCGCCGAAAGCCACGATGAGTGCAGGTAATAAAAAGAGTATCCAGGTAGTAACGGCCTGGAATTTCCGGGTACCGGTGGTTTCGGCGGGAACGATTTTCAGCAATCGGTTCACGCCGCGCAGTATATCGGAAGCCAGCGTCATAAGGAATAGATATAGCATATAAGGCAGTGTATAATATCCGATGAGGATTATATATCGTGCCGGGCCGGCGCCGATATTGACGCGATGAGACAAGATTTCCGCGATAAAAAATCCCAGGGCAAAGATAATATAGCAGAGGGTGAACAGTATTCTATACAGGCGGCGGGAAAACAATTTTTTCAGGCGCACATAGGTATAGATTGTAGGCAGAAAATAAACCGTTAAAATGAGGAATAGGAACATGAATGAGACTCCTTGCAAGGTATTTACCAGTGGACCATTCTAACCGATTTATCGGGATTAGTCAACCGCTTATATTTTTTCGTGTGTCCCCAATATTCCTAAGTTGCCCGCGAAACACGCGAAACACACAAAAAGGGGATTAGGGGACATCCAAAAAAAACCTTGCTAATCAAATAGAGATCGAAGTAGTCCTGGGACTGAAGAAAAAAGCAGCAAAAGTGGTCAAACTACAAGAATAATTGTATAAAGAAAGAATTAATCCATTTAATATAGAAGTCGATCGACTTCAAATAGAAGTCAAACGGATACAATTAGA
>JAUPLE010000387.1 GCA_030837085.1 Acidobacteriota bacterium
ATGCTACTCCCACGGCTAACCCCTCCGGTATATTATGCAGCGTAATTGCCATCACTAATAGAACACTCCTCTGCCAACCGGTTTTTATTCCTTCCACTTCACTGTTCGGGAATCCCATGTGAAGATGTGGTAATACTTTATCCACTCCCCACAGGAAAAATCCCCCGGCTAAAAATCCCACCACCGCCGGGATCCACGGGGGAGTTCCTATACTCTCGGCCATTTCGATGGCGGGCGCTAAAAGAGACCAGAAACTGGCGGCAATCATGATTCCCGCGGCAAAACCCAACATACTGTCCAGGACTTTTCTATCGATGGTTTTAAACAGGAAAACCAGGGAAGCGCCCAACGCGGTGACAAACCAGGTAAACAAGGTGGCGATTAACGCCTGCATGACAGGATCTAACGTTTTAAACCATTCTAACATCTTATGCTCCTAAGTTTTCATTTTATCATACCATATTTCAAACATCAAGAAAGCGGGCTGCATTGGCGCCCGATTGCCTGGCCCGGATTCCACCTACCTACTTTACAAATAAAGGCCCGCCGTGTATAATATTGCCGGACCAACATGTTATTTACAACACTGAGTTTTTTCTTTTTTTTTTCCGTTGTACTGTTTTTTTACTGGGTAACCCCCGGGAAATACAGATGGGGCATACTCCTTGCTGCCAGCTTTTACTTCTACTTTTGCTGGGAACCACTATATACCATTGTTCTAGTTATCTCCATCCTTATTGATTATTATTGCGGTCTCCGCATAGGTAAATCCAAGAATCCGGGAGAAAGGCTTCATTTTCTCATTTTAAGCCTGTTTTCAAATTTAGGGTTATTATTTATTTTTAAATACCTTGATTTTTTTAATACTTCCCTGAATGCTCTTTTGCAACCTTTTAATATTAGTTACAATGTACCTGAGTTCAATATTGTAGTACCACTGGGGCTTTCGTATTATACCTTTAGAAAACTCAGCTATATGATCGATGTTTACCGGGAAAACCTGGCTCCTGAGAAACACCTGGGGAAATTTGCCCTGTATGTTTCCTTTTTCCCGGCGATTATCGCCGGACCTATTGACCGTGCAAAAGACCTGCTGCCCCAATTTAGCCGCACCCACGGCTTTAACTATTCCCGTATAACCGGGGGATTGAAACTGGTGGTATGGGGGATGTTTAAAAAATTAGTGATTGCCGACCACCTGGCAACTTTTGTCCAGGAGGTATATAACCAGCCGCGGGACTTCCAGGGCCTGGATTTGATTATTGCCACTCTCTTTTTCTCTATCCAGGTATACGCTGATTTTTCCGGCTATTCCGACATGGCCATCGGTATCGCCCAGATTATGGGTTATAACCTGACAGATAATTTTAACCGCCCTTATTTTGCCACTTCCATCACTGAGTTCTGGAGGCGGTGGCATATCTCGTTGACCACCTGGTTAAGGGATTACTTGTTTCTCCCGGCAGCCTATGCGATTTCCCGGCGTATAAAAAAGGACCACTTCTTGAAAATCACAGCCGAGTCATGGTCGTATATTATCGGGATTTCAGTAACCATGTTGATTTGTGGCCTCTGGCACGGGGCCAGGTGGACATTTATAATTTGGGGCGGTTTGCACGGCCTCTACCTGGCCCTCTCATTTTCAACCAGGAAATACAGGAAAAAATGGCGAAAAAAAGTCTACCATCCCCTGCCTCCCTCCCTGAAATTCATTTATAAGGGCCTGCAAATACTCTTTACTTTTTTTGCTGTTTCCTTTCTATGGATATTCTTTCGGGCCAATACCCTGGCAGATGCCTTTTATATCATTGCCCATATCACCGGAGGAATTGGCACGTCTACTGTTGCCCCCAAACTGGGCTTGGAGTTTGTTATCTCCCTGGCAGCCATCGGCTTAATGCTATATGTTTACCTGGTTCAGCCCCAAAACGGTTACCGGGACATGTTTGCCCAAAGATCACTGGTATTTCGATGGGTGATGTACCTGGTACTTGTTTTAGCGATTATGAATTTGGGAAAATTTGAAGAAATTCCCTTTATTTATGTGCAATTTTAAAATGGACCAGGAAAACCACGTTCAACACCCGATAAAAAAATTGCCAGGCAAGATTTTATTTTTTATCATAGTTGTCTTTTTCCTGCAATCTATGCTGACTAATTATTTATTGGAATTCGGGAATCCTAAGCTCAAGAATTATGTATTCAGGTTTGACCAGTTTACCCGGTTAAATTATTATTTAAAAAAGAAAACCGAGATTATTTTTTTTGGAGACAGCACTATCACTGCCAGGGGACAAGATGACAACGATAAAAGGAGTATAGCCGCGATGCTCCAGGATATAGCACCCCAATCCTCCGTGGGCAGCGTCACCCATCCGGCTTACCATATCGGTATATACCTGGAATTCTGTAAATATATAGTCCGGCAAGGATACCGACCTTCCATCCTTATTATCCCTATCAATATGCGTTCCTTTTCCCCGGGATGGGACCGGCAACCGCATTATCAATTTGAAATTCAAACCATTGTCTTAAGAGGTGGAATACTAAAAACTATTTTACTGGCTTTTTATAAGCCTTTGATGATGTTTAAGTACAACTTTTTTACTATCAGCCAGCAGGAATTCCTGAATACCCCGGTATTTTGTGGAAATCGACAGGTAGGCGTCATAAAGGATTTCAACAACAACTCCTACGTCAAATATTCCGTTAAAAATATGAAGAACCAGCTTATTTACTGTTATATGTATGATCTCTCATTATCCCCCCGGCACCGGAAACTGGAAAACCTGGTGGAGATAGCAAGACTGTTAACAAAGAATAACATCAAGAGTTTATTTTATATTACACCCATCGACTGGGAGACCGGTGAGAAGCATCTACCCGGAGAGTTTCTCAAACAATTACAGCAAAACACCCGGCTTATTCATTCCCTATTGTCGGCAGAAGGAGTTGAAGTACTGGATATTTCTACGGCATTACCCCCTAATTATTTTGCTTGGCACTTGTATCCCAATGAGCATTTGAACCAGCGGGGCAGGATGTATGTCGCGGAACAATTGTACCTCAAGCTGAAACAGATTTTTTAAAAATATCCAGGTAACCTGACACCTAACTCCTTAAAAAAATGAACTCGCTGAATAAGCGATGGACACGGCGTGAGAGAAATCGCGGGTGTTAAAGAAAAAGTCGATCCCGCAGATTTGATTATATGATGACGAGGGAAAACTCACCAGTTCATGATTTCCACGATTTTCAAATTCCTAAAATCATGGTATTTTTGTGATTCTCATCTTTCCTTGTTTCAACATAAATAAATATAGTCATCATTTTTCCTGATTTTTTGCGTCTATTCAAAATGGCGGAAGCTTATCAAAGTTCCGGGAATGAAAGTCGGGATGTTTTCAGGAAATCAGTCTTAAAAAATCCCATGTGAGGATTAAAGTGAAGAATAAAAATATAGGTATAATGGTCGGCGATACACCGGGCTTAATAACCGGGATACTGGCTATTTTAAAATCCGGGAATTGTTTTGTTCCTATTAATCCTGAGTTTCCATGCGAGCGGGCTCGGTTTATTGTCAATGATTGCCATATCGATGTCGTTCTCACCGATAAAGAGAATTATGAAAAAGTTCTGCACATTGTGGAAAAGTGTCCATCTGTTCAACTTGTTCTTTGTATCGATGATATTCCTGGAATGGAGGGAAAGGCCGTTGAAGGAGATGTCAGCGTGAGTGGCGCCGAACTGGTCTATATAATTTACACATCGGGTTCCACGGGCAGGCCCAAGGGTGTACCCATCACACATCAAAATTTGACGTTTCTAATGTACTATTCCAGGGACTATCTTGGTTTAGGTATTCACAGCCGTGTGATGCAGAATTTGTCTTATACGTTTGATTTTGGGGTATTTGAGATTCTAACCACGTTCTTGTTCGGCGGGCGGTTTTTTATCTTAAATAAATCCTTTAAAAGTGATTTCTCATATTATCCCTATTTTATCGATTGCCGACAAATAAATACGCTTCATACAACGCCGGTGTTTTTAAATAATTTGGCCGATCCAGGCAAGAAAATGCTCTCCCTAAAGCTTATTCACCTGGGGGGTGAACAATTGAAGCGCGAAGTGGTAAAAAACGCTTTGAAGGTGACATCCGACGGGTGTCGGTTTTATAATGGTTACGGCCCCACCGAAGCCACTATCAATTGCACCTACTTTTTTTTAGACACGAAAAAAATAGAAGATAACGCAAGTCAAAATATTTCCATTGGACGTCCCTGTGACCGGCATGAAATTTATATCCTGGATAAGCATTTCAATCTACAACCTATCGGTATGGCCGGCGAATTGTGTATTGCCGGGCCGGGGTTGTCCCGGGGGTATCTTAATCGTGTAGAATTAACAAAACAAACGTTTTTGGAAGTACAGAAACCTTTTTTCAAAAAGGTTTCTGGCCCCCGGCGGGAAAGAATATATCGCACCGGCGATTCAGCTCGGTGGTTACGTGACGGTAATATCGAGTTTATAGGCAGGCTCGACCAGCAAGTCAAAGTACGGGGATTCCGAATTGAGTTGGGGGAGATTGAAAATAACCTGGCCCGGCATCCGTTGGTTAAAGAAGTAGTGGTCATTGCCCACCAGCATGAAAACGGCAGTAATTATCTGTGCGCCTATATTGTAACTCATGGCAAGGAATCTTTCACCGTCTCCCAATTGAGGGAATATCTTGCTAAGGTATTGCCCGATTACATGATCCCAGCTTATTTCATTCACATGGAAAGGATTCCTTTTACGGGAACCGGTAAGGTGAACCACCGGGCTTTACCGATGCCGGATGATACTTTCATTGATACCGGCGTCGAATATGCAGCGCCGGTTACTGGAACTGAAAAAAAGCTGACATCCATCTGGCAGCAATTATTGCGATTGGAGAAAATAGGAATCAATGATGATTTTTTCCAGGTAGGCGGAGATTCCATCCTGGTGAACCGCTGCATTGCCCGCATCCGTGAGGAAATGCACGCGGAGATTCCTTTGCGAAAATTTTTTGAGCGGCCGTTTATAA
>JAUPLE010000388.1 GCA_030837085.1 Acidobacteriota bacterium
GGTGGGCAAGCTTTCGATGGAACTCTGCGCCACGTTCTGGGATGCGCCGGTCCGATAAGGATTGATAATGGGAGTTGAAGCCGATACCACGACTTCCCCGGCATCCACTGTCTGCAACTGTAGTGTGAAGGTTACATACTTGGTTTCACCTAACTTTACTGCCAATTCTTCTTGTTTTTCCGGCTTGAAGCCTTCAAAATTGGCGGTAATGGTATATGGTCCACCGACACGGACCGCGGGAATATCGAAAACACCGTTACTCCTGGTCAGGGTTACATATTTTGTACCGGTGGGGACGTGAAGGGCAACGATGTCGGCCCCGGCAATGACTTTGCCGTCCACATCTGTAACTTTACCGCTTATGCTTCCTGTGGTGACGTTCTGGGCGAGCATAAACACCGGCGCCAGGCACAAGAGCATGAGCACAAAACTAAGACTTTTTTTCATTTAGCTATCCTCCTATATTTTTTAATAAATTAACGACTTGTTGATTGCTCGTAACCGTACTATCAAAAAATGTCATCGGTCTAATTTTTACCACTTAGTGTTCGATTCATAAGAATTCTATTATATCAAAAAAGAAAAAGCAATAATATCTCTTTTAAAAAAAAATTTTTTCGTCACCACCCGGGGTGTGGTATAATGTCACCGTGAGGATAGTCCGAATGCTTTTGGAAACAGAGGGTATTATCCTGGCGGCCGGGTTTTCCAGCCGCGCGGGAACTTTTAAAATGGAACTCCCGGTGAGCGAAAAAACGCTTCTGGAACGGGTCATCGAAGGGATGACGCCGGTTTGTCCCCGCATCATCGTAGTGGCCGGTTATCGGGCCGAGAGGATAAGTCGAATAACCAGGGGCTATCCCATGGTGGAAGTGGTATTTAATCCCATTTATGAAAAAGGTATGTTCAGTTCCGTCCAGGAAGGGGTTCGTCATGTGCGAGGGGACCTTTTTTTCATTGTCCCCGGCGATCATCCGTGTATTCCCCAGGAGGTTTACCGGCGTTTAAAAGAGGCGGCGGAAAAATCCAATCCAGGGGTGGATGTTTTTATCCCTGTATTTAAAGGTAGAAAAGGGCACCCGGTCGCCATGAAGAGACCCATGGCGGCAAAAATCCTGGAGGAACCGCCGGATTCAACCTTGCGAACGGTTATCCTGCGGAATGGCTTTCAACTGGTAGAGGGGGAACATGAAGGCATCCTGTGGGACATCGATACCATGGAGGATTATCGAAAGTTGGAACTAGCCACCAAGGCGCCAGGGCGCCAAGTTACTATCTCTTTTCGCTCTCCAACAACCGGATCTTCAAATTGAAGGATACATCCGGCGTGGTGTCCACCGGCGGGAACTCTTCCACCATGGAAACCTCGAAATGTTTCAAAAATTTGAAACCGATATAGATCAGATATGCACTATTGGAAAGATCGCCGGTTTTAAACGGTGTGCTCCGATATCCCAGCCCGAAGAACACCTTCCTGTAATTCACCTTCAAGTCGGCTACAAAGATATTTCCTCTTAAATCCTCTTTATCAAGCCATGCCGGTTTTTTAAAGAGAGAGATGTGGTAGGAAAAATCAATCGAAAGCTATCCGACTTTTTTATGGTAGGAAAACATTACACCCGCGGTATAAAAGGGTTTACTGCTGCTGAAACCGGGTTTCGGGGTTATTGGTATTCCCATGGCAGCCCGGCCGTTGATTGAAAAATTCCCGGCCCGGTAAAGGTTTCCCACCGCCCCCAGCACCAACGGCGCCTGGGCAATCAGGCTTTTATCATAGGAAAAAGCGTCTTTATAGCGGTAATTAACCCGGTTGCGCGGGTAATCTTTTCGTCCGCCTTCGGTCATCCCGAACAATTTGTGGAAATCGATGATCAGCCTGTCCATTACCCCACCATAGACGATCGTGGTCTTGTAATACAGTTCCAGTGTCACCCGCTGGGAAATTCCATACCGGGCTCCCAGGATATTGCTCCAGGTTTCCATATCGTTGATGGTGGTCCGTTGAAAGTCGTACATGTAGACATTGGAATAAAACATGTCTAAAGAGAGTGAAAAACTCCCTTTGCCCAGGGTATGGTGGTCCGAATAGGGAAAATAGGCCATGGACTGGATCAGAGGGAATTCCACATCCACGGCATAAAGCCCGGGACCGGCGACCAATAGCCAAAACACAACAATGCATTTTATTAAGTTAGAACGGATTTTGTTCTTCATGGTATTTGCATTTTACCTTAAAACTTGCTCACTGTCAAAAGTGACCCTGTCAACTGGAAGATGAAGCGCTTAAATTTGCTATTTTTTCTTTTTTGGCTTAATATGGTTCAATTATAAATAAAAGGAGTTCCAATGACAAAATTGTATTCTGAATTGGCCCACGTATACCATGAGATGTATCAAGCCATTTTCGATTATGAAAAAGAGTTCCAATTTTATGACGGCTTACTGAGCAAATATGGCCGGCGGTCTATTTTGGAAATCGGCTGCGGAACCGGTAACCTGGCCCCCTATTTTCTGAAAGCCGGTTATGAATACACCGGGCTGGATTTATACGATGAAATGCTGCAAATTGCCCGGCAAAATCACCCTGAAGCTTCGTTTGTCCAGGGAGATATGCGCGATCTGCATTTCATGCAAGCCTTTGAGGCGGTTATTATTACCGGCCGCAGTTTCTGCTATATGACGACCAATAAAGATGTAATGAACGCCCTAAAATCGATTTATGTAACTTTAAAAGAGGATGGCCTATTGATTTTCGACAGCTTTAAAGCCGATGAACTGCTGCCGAATCTCAAAAAGGAATCCGGCCAGGAAGTGGAAAGCGGCGACACAAAATACCGGCGGGTGAACCGGAC
>JAUPLE010000389.1 GCA_030837085.1 Acidobacteriota bacterium
ATTATGTTTCTTTTGTTTATCATCGAAACATTTATCCGGGATATCCTGGTAGAGCGGGAAGACGACAAATGGCGGCGCATGATGTTTTCACCCCTCAAGCCCATGGAATTTATCAGCGCCCGCGTGATCAGCGGGTGGGTGATGGGAATTGCTGTTTACCTGGCGATTGTGTTGTTCGGACTTCTTGTTTTTAAGATCGATTGGGGCAATTATTTGTATCTATTCATATTTGTAACAGTGACCTGTTGCTGGATCGCTTCGTTTTTCGCCCTGCTCAATTCATTTTTTAAGAACAGGAACCAGGCCGGCGCTTTTACCGCCCCCATTATCCTGGTCTTCAGCGCATTTGGCGGCAGTATTATATCGCTGAACCAATTGCCTGCCTCTTTTCGCTGGGTTTCCTATATCACTCTTAACCGGTGGTTTATCGATGGCGTGGACCGTATCCGTTCCGGCATATTTCCACTCATTCCATTTGCAGTATTATTCCTGTCGGGCCTGGTCCTGTTCCTGTTGGCCTCAACATTTCTGAAAAAAAGGATTACCGTATGAAACAGATTTGGCATATTGCATTTATCGATATCAAACGAATGGTGCGGGACAAAACCTATTTTTTCTGGACCCTTTTGTTTCCGCTGGTGTTTATTTTTATTTTCGGTAACTTATTTAAGGGAGATACGCAGCCAACCGTGGCGGCGCTGGTAGTGGTAAACCGGGACACCGGACCCTGGGGCGCCTATTTCATCGAAAAAATCAAAGCGCCGGGTATCGATGTCCAGGTGAAGGACAAAGAACCGGCGGAGTACTCCCGCATCCTGGTCATCCCCGAAGATTTTTCAAAAAAAATAACGGACAAAAAAGTCCAGCAATTGGTTTTTAAGAAAAATGCCGACGCCAATGTCCAGGCCGCCGCCCAGGTGGAAACCAAAATCATCCAGGCCATTGCCCGGACCATAGCCGAGTTAATCCTGCACCCGGATACAGCCACTTTTTTTACTCAGCCGCAGCCCTTTAAAGATTTCATCGAGATTAAAGCCGGTTTCCCGGAAAACACGTTGAAAAAGACGCCTTCCGGGTTCGACCATGTGATACCCGGGACCATTGTCCAGTTTATTATGATGATGGTAATGATTTATGGGGGCATTGTCGTGATGGTGGACCGTCAACAGGGAATTCTTAGCCGTGTCCTTTTTTCTTCCACATCCATTGGGCAACTCTGGGGCGGGAAATTCCTGGGCCGACTGGTAATGGGCATTATCCAGGCTTTTATCCTGGTAATTGCCGGCAAATTGTTTTTCAATTTGAACCTGGGCAATAATTTCCTTTCACTTTTAAATGTGGCGGTGTTTTCCATAACCATCGCGTCGCTCAGTATATTCATCGGTTCCGTGTTGAACAAGGAGGATTTGATTGTCGGCGTATCCATCCTATTGGCCAATACATTTGCCGCGTTGGGTGGGTGTTGGTGGCCCATCGAAATTGTGCCGCAGACCTTCCGTACCCTGGGGATGATTTCCCCGGCTTACTGGGCCATGGATTCCTTTCATAAAATCATATTCTTTAACGGCGGGTTTGGCGATATCGGCCTCAATTTAATCGTTCTCCTGGGTTTCGCCCTGGTCTTCACTTTCCTGGCCGTACGATTCTTTCGTATTAGGGACTGAATATCCTATCCAGTCTTCTTTTCATTAATAATTAACAATTAACAATTGACCATTAATAATTCGATTTTAATCTCAACTAGACCTATTTAAAATTTCCGTCGGGATTTTCGAGATCACGGTGATTTGGTCGTCCGGTGTGACCCGTTCATCCGCCATTTTTATATTGAAAACCCCTTCTACATTGAAAGGTAAATCATACGGTTTCTTTTTGTACAGGGCGATGAAATCGACGCCCGGGCTCGGGGGTAAATCATGATACCCGGTCTCATCTTTGCCCACGGGCAATATTCTCTCTTCAATGACGGCGTCGATTTTGTGCGAAGAAGCCAGGAATTGCTTTAATAATTCCGCCTCAATCAAGGTAAATTTTTCCTTGATGTGATTTTCCGGGTGAATCCTGGCGGCTGTGGATAATTCCGAATAATTTACGATTACTTTTTCAAAGGGAACCTGCGGCGCTTCCCTTCCCAGCACAAACCAATTAATTTTCAAATTCTCATAAAAGATGTCTTTGTAACGAAAATTATTCACCATGGAATAGACGTGATACAATTTAGGCGTTTTTTCTTGGCTCATCCGTTACCTCCTTGTAAAAGATATTACTTTACCAGGAATCGGAGAAAAAATCAATTCCCCGCCTGTAACACCTTGATTTGTACTCAAAGAACTGGTATAAATATTCCTTTATAATAAAGGAGAAAAGATGAAACGAAACGTTTTAATCCTAATGATTGTTTTAACCGTTGGGTTATTGTCGAGTACGGCTTGCGGCAGAAAGGACGATATCGATCTTGACCGGGCCCAGAACCTCTGGGAGCAGCAGGTCATCCTGATAGATAATTATATCGGCGAAGTAGAGAAGTCCACCAAACCGGAGGTCACCGTCAAAGCCATGGATACATTTGCCCGCGGCCTGGATGACCTGATTCCCCGCCTCAACGAATTATTTGCAAAGTACCCGGCCTTTAAAGAAAGAGTAAATAAAGAAAGCGGGGAAAAATCCGGCGTGAGCCCGGATACCCAAAAAAAACAGGAAGCCATGCTGAAACTGATTGCCGTCGGTTTGTTTACGGAAAGCCTGGTAAAGATGAAAGAGGGTCAACTGAAAGAGATACCTCAATTGGACGAAGCGCAAAAGCGGCTGCTGGCTGTCCAGGGCAAATTGAAACTGGATGATGCCCTCAAAAAGGAAACCGGCGTGGATGAAGTATACAATCGGTTTTTCCAGGGGCAGGTTGTGGATAATTCCAACCCCCGGGTGGAGAAGTTTTTTGAGAAAATGCGCCGGGCCAGTATTACTTACAGCTTGAAAATAACCATGCGCAATATGTATATCCTGGGATTGGCCATTGAGTCTTTCAAGGCCGAGTATTCTTATGTTCCTGATGTGTCGGAAGTGGACCAGTTACGAACTTACGGGGATTTTGTCGGCAAATATTTATCCAGGTATATTAAACCCGGGCAACCGCTGCCCCTGGATGACGGGTGGGGCAATTATCTTTATTATAAATTTGCCGATCGTGATTACTGGATCGGCAGCGGCGGCAGCGACGGGAAATTCAGCGGCTTCGATCAAAAAGGGGTTTATACCGACCTGGAAAACAACGATGTGATCTATTCCAACGCGAAGTTTGTCTATTTGCCCAGATTGGAGGAGAAATAAAAAATGCCCACGAGATACGCGAATACGCGAATACACGGAAAACACAGAAAAGCTAAGCTGTGCCGAGTATCCCGTGGGCTTTCTTATTTTCGTAAGTTAAATTCCGATTAGTTGTTCGGCCATGATGCCCAGATGCTGCAGAATGAGGCATTGTCTGTTCCCAGCAACTCATGCAGGATGTCGTAGTAGATGGCGTTCATCAATGCCCGGGGGGCAAAGTGAAGGTCGCCGTTTGGAGTTCTGAAGATCTTGCCGAAGTGTCCCAGGCTGACTCCGTGGCCCACCTCGTGCGCTACAACTGTTTCGATGTCATAGTAGCGTTCATTGATGCGCCAGTTGAACCTATCGTTATAGTAGATTTCCTTGAAGGCCACGTCGGTGGGTCTGGCGTTCCAGGTAAAGGTGAAAGTGACTCCCAGGATATTATTCCCTCCGCTGGGGGGGGCGATAATGTCAAAGAAAGTCCTGGGCATCCAGCCGGCAAAGGTAATGTCGGCAAGCCATCCCGGCACGCCGCCCATTCCCACTAAATACTGGACATAACCCAAATCAAGACCAAAGTCATCCACCCACACCAGGGGGATATTGGCGCAGGGCACGGTATTCCAGGTATTCATGGCGCTGCCGATGGCCCCATTGACATCCGCCCAGGGAACATCCGCGGTTCGATCCACCTGGTCAACCGCCCAGTAAATATCCCGGGTTCCAAATCGCCAGGGGTCATAGGCTAACCATTGGGAACTCAATTGGTGTTGATGATCGTTGGCATAAACGATTATTCCTTCCTCATCAACCGTTAGGAACTCCACGCAATCAACCGCGAAATCTTTGTTTGCCGCGGCCAACTGATCATTCATCGTGTTAAGCGCGACTTTAACCTCGTTTTCATCGATAGCAGAAAGCGCTTGCGGCGCTGCTAACATGATGACCAAAGCAATCAACGGAAACAAATTAAACCATTTTTGTTTCATAGAGACACCTCCTGTTTATCTTTTTGTTTTTTTTAATTATACCAAACCCAATTCATCTTCAATATCCATTATTATGATTACAGGATTATTTTAGAATAAAGGGGCTTTAGATGTCAATAGGATTGCCCATATTTTTTAAAATTAAGGGGATAATTGTTAATTTCTTCGCGGCTACTAACATATAATGAGTGAATCCAGGAAATCTTTCAACTCTTGGAAAGCGCGGGCGCGGTGCGAGATGTTATTTTTTTCCTCGGTGCTTAACTCCGCAAAAGTCTTTTTTAGAGGCGGATAAAAGAAAAGTGGATCATAGCCGAACCCGCCGGTTCCCTTTTTCTCCGTTAAAATGATTCCTTCCACTTCCCCGGAAAATGATTCGATCACTTTCCCGTTCCTGGAGAGAGTAATCACTGATATAAATTTTGCTTCTCGGTTTTCCATTGGAATATCTTTTAATTCCAGCAGAAGTTTTTCGATATTCTTTTCATCGCTTTTGGGTAGGGGAGGGTCTGTTTCGGCGCCGGAAGCATAGCGCGCCGAATGAATCCCGGGCCTTCCTCCTAACGCTGCCACTACCAACCCGGAATCATCCGCTATCGTATAAACATCCTTAACCATCCGGCTGTAAAAAAGCGATTTCTCTCTCGAATTTTCATAAAACGTTTCCCCGGTTTCCGGGGCGTCGCAGTAGATGTTAAAATCAGCAAGAGAATATACCTTTATCGGCAGGGAAGACCCCGCGACCAGTCGTTCGATCTCCTTTGCCTTTCCTTTGTTTTTTGTGGCTGCCAGCAGTTCCAATTCCATTATTTTTTCAATTATTACAAATGTTCGCTGATGATTTCTTTGACTCCCGGTAGTTGCATAACTTTTTCGACAAAAGCTTCGTTTTTTGTTTTCGAGGTGCTCAAGGAAATTTCAATCTCATACCCGTCATTGACTTTTCGCAGGCGGGAGTCGATGTATTTCAGGTCCAGTTCCCGGGTGATTTTTTTTATTTCGATGAGTACCGAAGCCCTGTCTTCGGTGGCGATGACATAGGCAAACGTTTGCGCCTGGTTTTCCAGGAAGTTGGAGATATATTTAAGGGAGGTTAAAACAACCAACACGAAGGCGGTAACGATAAGTGCGGTTAGGTAGTATCCGCTGCCGACCGAGATACCGGCGGCAGCTACCACCCAGATAATGGCCGCTGTGGTAAGGCCGTTGGCGGTAAACCGCGCCCGGACAATAGCGCCGGCCCCCAGGAGACCGATGGCAATGATAATGTATCCTGTGAGTCGAGTAGGATCGACGGATTTTGAAATGTCTCCCATCTTCAGGGAAAGGATCGTAACCAATGTGCTGCTTACAGCGATTAAAATACAAGTGCGTAGGTCCGTATCTTTACGGGATAATTCCCGTTCAAACCCGATGATGCCGCCCAGTACCGCCGACAACAAGATTTTTAAAATAATTTCAATTTCCATTTCGTTGAAACCTCAACTGTATTGTAATATAAAATGGATTTTTAAGCAATACGAAAGAAGGCCCGCGAAACACGCGAAAAACGCAAAAAAAAGACCGTTCCGTCCTCGTATGGGCGATTACACAGATTAGCACAGATTTTTTTATCGGTCGTACCTTGGTGTCTTGGTGCCTTGGTGCCTTGGTGCCTTGGTGGCTATTTTCACAGCAAAAGATTCAGTTTACGGGAGAGAACTTCCAGGAGTTTTTTTAAACCGAAGAAGCGAATCAAGCCAATGCGGTCCAGTCTTTCGTGGATCGAGGCGGGTATATTATTTTCCGTAAGTCCCGATCGAAGGAGTAGGGTTTCCTCTTGGGAAAACGATTCATTTTGTTCGATCCATTTGACATAGGCGCGGTTTTCCGGGCAGGTGCGCTGGCATTTCATGCAACCGATAAGGCATTCGATCCAGGAAGCGTCCAGCCAGTCCGGGAAATCCAGGACGCCGCTGTAGCCACTGTAAAGAGTAATACAGCGGTCTTGTTGAATCAAGAATCCGTCGTGGGAGATGGCTTTGCTGGGGCAGGCGTTGGCGCAGGCAGAGCATTTTTGGCATTGCGGCATAATTCCCGGTTCTTGCCAGGTATCATCGGGGTAGGGCATGTCCGAATAATACGTAACCAGCATATGAAAGCTGCCGCAGCCGGGCACATAGGCGATGTTGTTGCGGCCGTACTGGGCCAGTCCGCTGCGGGCGGCGGCGATTTTTTGGGGGACGCGGGCAAAGGTTGCACTGTATCCGTGGGGTTTGAGTCGTTGGTTCAGCAGGGTTTCCACTTGTTCCGTGATTTCCCAGTAGCGGATATAAGTAGGGGGAAGCAACAGCCAATGGGTCGTACCTTTCCAGGTGAATCCTACCGTTTCCTGGGGGCGGGGCACGGCGGCTATGATTAGCGAGCCTGATTCCGTATAACCTTCCGGCATAGGGCAATCAAATAGTCGGGTGTAAGAGTGGTACACAATGTCGGCCAATTTACCGTCGGCGTGCAGCGTATCGATTTCATTTTTCATATCTTCGCGGCGTCGTGCGGAGACGATCCGGTGTGGATACGGCAAATCATCAAAGTTCACATTCGTCATGGTTTCTCCTGGGGCATGAACCTACTTCTGCCAATCCCGATGATGAAACTGGTTACTTTCCTCTCTTCCGGGCCGTGATATTGGGGGCTACAGGTGGCGCCCACCGGCGTCCGCGTTCGATTTAACTCCTCGAATAATTTTGAAATCCATACGGAGAAAAGTTTAAATTTTAAAAAAGAATGGAACACGGAGGGATGTGAATACAGCTCAGGAAATGTGAAAGCGCCCGTCAATCGATTCGATTATTGACATTAACAGGAAAGATGTTTATAGTTATTGTCCATATTATTTGAATTATTAGTACTTTTGATTGGGACAATAGTAAGATGATAGTTGAAAAGTCAATGGCATCGCAAACAATGATAAAAAACAGGTCTGAACTGGCGATTACACCTTTAAGAACCCAGGCGCTGGATATCATCGAAGCGGGAATCTCCCGGGTCCTTCCTTCCACAGTTATGAAAAACGCGGTGAAATTCAACCATACCAATAGGATCCTCTCCATAAACAATGAGGATTTTGATGTTTCCAAAGGCCGGTTATTCGTAATCGGCGGCGGAAAAGCCTCCGGCCTTATGGCCCAAACCCTGGAAGATATCATCGATTCTCAAAATATCACTGCCGGCTTTGTGAATTGTAAAGACGACAATTACCGGACAACCAAAATTGGAATTACGGCGGCGTCCCACCCAACCCCCGACCTCCGCGGCATTCACGGCGTAAAACAAATGCTGGCCCTTAAAGAACGATTTTCGATTAATGAAAATGACCTGGTCATCTGCCTCATCTCCGGTGGCGGCTCTGCTTTAATGCCCTGCCCCGTCGATGCGATTTCCCTGGAAGACAAACAGGAAATGACCAGGTTACTGGTTGAAAAGGGGCCCTCTATCCAGGAGATTAACGCGGTAAGAAAACATTTATCGAAAATAAAAGGCGGCCGGCTGGGGAAATTTTTTTCGCCGACCCAGGTTGTTTCATTAATTATTTCCGATGTGATCGCGAATGACCTGGACACGATTGCCTCCGGTCCAACTGTCCCGGATTCCACCACGTTCCAGGATGCGCTCGATGTGTTAAACAAATATGAACTTTTATCAAGAGCCCCGCGGCGTATCGTGGATTACCTGGAAAAAGGCTGCGCCGGTCAAATAGAAGAAACGCCTAAAAAACTGGATAACTGCCGCAACTTCATAATTGGGGATATCCGGTTGGCCCTTGAAGCAATGGTCGCAAAAACGAAAGAACTGGGACTTAAACCTTTTATTATCA
>JAUPLE010000390.1 GCA_030837085.1 Acidobacteriota bacterium
GCGCCGCAGGGGGAATTATGTTCTTCCTTTCCTCGAGTTTTTTTCCACCATTGCCATTGTTTTCATGCACATCATTATGTTTTATTATTTTCTATTTGCCGGTTTCATCGATGGGGATTTCATTATCCGGTCTATAGCGTATACCATATTGTTTGGCTTTTTCTATATGCTGTATTATATTCGTATCGAGGGGACAAAGGATTTCCCGTATGTGCTTATATTTTCGTTATTCAGCAGTATATTCATGGTCTGGATATTTACCACGGCGGGGTTTACGGTCACCAGGAAATCCTGGTCCACGCGGTAAAACCATATCTCTAATATTATTTCAGCTTGACTTTTTCCTGCTGCCATGATATCACTGAGTTATTATGAATTGCAAAAATTTAAAATTTACCGGCCATGCCTTTCAGCAGATGTTTCATCGCCGTATTTCCAGAGACGATGTCCGAAATATTATAACTTACGGCGAAGTTATTAAGGAATATCCTGATGATAAACCTTATCCAAGTAGACTGATGTTGGGCTTTTCCAAGAATCGCATTTTGCATGTGGTCCTTTCTAGTGATGATGAAAATGAGACTTGCTATATCATTACGGCTTATGAACCGGATCCCCAAATATGGACCGAGGACTTTAGAAAAAAGAGGAGATAAATATGAAGTGTGTTATCTGTAAAAATGGAAATGCCGATCCCGGCATTGTAAATGTACCATTGCAGCGGGGTGATTGTACGATCATCTTCAAGAATGTGCCGGCAGATGTATGTGATAACTGTGGAGAGTATTATCTGAGTGAAGATATCACGGATCAACTTCTTAAAAAAGCTGAAGATGCGGTGAGAAAAGGCGCGGAAGTTGAAATTTTAAGATATGCAGCTGCTTAAAGGAGAAAAAAATGTACTTTACACCCTATGGAGCTGTTAGAGAAGTTACCGGTTCAATGCACTTGTTGACCACCGACAGTGACCGTATTTTGCTGGACTGCGGGATGTTCCAGGGAAGACGAAAGGAAAGCTATGAAAAAAACAGGACATGGTCTATTGACCCGCAATTAATAACCAATGTTGTGCTTTCCCACGCCCATATCGACCACTGCGGTCGCATTCCCCTGTTAACCAGGGAAAAATTTTACGGCCGTGTCATTACCACTCGCCCCACGGTGGATGCGTGTCATTATTTATTGCTGGACAGCGCCCATATCCAGGAATCGGACGCGGAATATCTCAATTATAAAATCGTCCGCTCCTTCCTTTACAAATTGGAAAGTTCAGGGGGCTATGGTAAAATCACCCACCGGAAAATGAAAGCTGTTAAGAAACAGCTAAAAGAAGGACCGCATAAAATTAATTCCGAAACGCTCCGTGAAGTAATCGAGGAGAACCATTTAAAGGGTATTGAACCGCTGTATACAATACCGGACGCTGAAAGGGCGCTGGATTACTTCGAAGGCTACCCGTACGGGCAAGAAATGACCATCGGTAAAAATATGACCTGCACGTTTTACGATGCCGGGCACATATTAGGGTCGGCGATCAGTTTGATCAAAATCTCTGAAAATGGGCGCACCTACAGGGTAATGTATTCAGGCGACCTGGGCCGTTTCGATAAACCGATCATCAATGACCCCACCACCAACTTCCCGGAAGAAGACCGCAATATCGACCTGCTTATCATGGAAAGCACTTACGGCGACCGGGAACATGATCCGGTTAAGGACCTTAAAGGCAAACTGAAAGACGTCATACTGGAAACAACGGCGCGGGGTGGTTCGGTTATCATTCCTGCTTTTGCTTTTGGCAGGACCCAGGAATTGATCTACTTGCTGCATGAAATATATAATGAAAATCAAATCCCCCAATTGCCTGTTTATATCGATAGTCCTTTGGCTGCAAATATGACCCGGGTTTTCGGCGAGCACCCGGAGGTCTATGACGAGGGGACGCATAAAACCTTCTTACAAGCCGGCGAGAATCCGTTTATATTTGAGCAGATTCATTTTGTACGTTCCGTGGAAGAGTCCATGGGGCTGATGAATGATAATCGACGGAAAATTATAATCGCCGCGTCAGGGATGTGTGAAGCCGGGCGTATCTTGCATCACTTACGATATAGAATTCATAATCCTGCCAATACGATTTTGATTGTGGGTTACATGGCGGAAAATACCCTGGGCCGGCGTATCCAGGAACTCGGCCGCGCTTACGAGGAAAAAGGCAGGCAGGGCGATGCGCCGTTCGTGAAATTCTTGAACAAAACTTACCCATTGGAAGCCCATGTCAAAGAGTTGGGTGGTTTTAGCGCCCACGGCGATAAGAATGAAATGCTGCGATTCTTGCAGGAGTCGAGATTAAAAATAAAAAAAATTGCCCTGGTACACGGTGAAGAAGGACAAATCACCTCTTTCCGTGACTTTTTACAAGGTCGCAGCTACGATAATGTGGTTGTTCCACGCGCAGGAGAGATCGTAAGAATTAATTAATATTTAGATTTTTTGAGCGTAGATATCGCAATTTTTCCCATTTCGCTTATCGTACCAGGTAACAATGGCCCCGCTCTTCCCGTCAGAAATAATTACCGGGTTATACTGCTCACCCTGGGCCTGGGTTACAGGGACGCCTTTGGCAGCCCATTTAACCAGCCCGGAAGAACTTAGACGCTGGCCATAAATGTTATTATCACGTTCTTTGTCGGCAGCCGACCAGACAATAATGGCGCCGCCGGAACCATCGGACACCGGTTGGGGCTTAAATTGGTCGGTATTGGCCGTGCATATTCCCACACCATTAACCGCCCATTTGACCCTGCCCGAGGAATTGATAAGCTGAGTATAAACATTCCAATCGTGCGACTGTTTTTCTGAACATACAGCGGCTTTTGTAAGGTCCATTTGCTCGGCGAAGGCGTCAAAATTACATTCGCTCCCTTTGCGGTAATCCTGCCAGGCGATAATGGCCCCGCCATTGCCGTCGGACACCAACCGGGGATCATATTGATTATTGACTGTTGCGCAAATAGCCACACCGTTTGCGTTCCATTGTCCCCTACCGGAAGCATCGATGCGCTGGGCATAAATATCATAATCGCTGCCGTTTCGTTTATCCTGCCAGGTAATAACAGCGCCTTTACTGCCGTCGGAAATCATTTGCGGGCCTTTTTGATCATATTCCGCGCCGCATACTTCGATACCGTTGACAGTCCACTGGGCTTTGCCGAAAGAATCAATCCGCTGGGCATAAATGTCATAATCTTTTCCGCTGCGCCTGTCCTGCCAGGTTACAATCATCCCACCAATATCGTCAGGCACGGCCTGGAGGCCATCCTGGTCTTCTTTTTCCAGGCATATCCCGGTCCCGTCCTTAGCCCACTTCGGATTTCCCAACCAATCAACCCGTTGGGCATAAATATCATAATCATTGCCGTTACGTCTGTCCTGCCAGGCGATAATAACGCCGCCATCATTAGCGGTAACGATCATGGGATCATATTGATCCCCTTCTGCGGCGCATATAACAATACCATTGGCAGCCCATTTGACCTTGCCGGTGGAATCAATACGCTGGGCATAAATATCATAGTTTTTCCCATTGCGGCGATCATACCAGGCGATGACAAAACCACCGCCGCTGTCGGCCGCTGCCTGGGGAAACCGCTGTGGGCCCACCGCCGTGCAAAGGGCAATGCCGCCCGCTGTCCATAAAGGTGTTCCATTGGCGTCCAGCCGTTGGGCATAGATGTCTTCATCGATGCCGTTGCGGGAATCTTCCCAGGCGATGACCGCGCCGCCGCTGGCGTCAGATGCCATTTGGGGTTGCTTTTGTTCATTATCGGCCGTACATACCGGCGTGTTCTGCACCGGGCTGCTGCTCCAACCGATACAAAAGAGAAACACGATTAATATTGTTAAAAGTTTTTTTTGCATTCTTAATCTCCTTTCATGCTGTGACCGGGGCAAATGATTGAATTCTTATTATACCATACCCTTGTAATAAATAAAAGAAGGCGGAAGGGGCAAAATAACGAACAACCAGGGTCAAGTTCCATCAAAACTATTTGAATTATCCGACAATTTCATTCAAACCTTCGATTATAGTATCAAGGTCTTCCAGGGGTACTACGCCGATTCTGTCCCTGATTCGGAGGACCGATAACGTTCGAATCTGACTTATCTTAACCCATGACTTTTTAGGCAGCGACATGTCCTCGCTTCTATATCCTTACCCAGACCTTCGTCTGCCATTACTTGCTCAAATGCCGGATCGAGTTTGGCGCACTCCCTGGCTAAACGATTTTTATCAAGTTTCTCAATCGTTTCCTTAACTGCCTCCTGGATGGCTTTGCTGCGGTTAGTGAAAATTTTTCCCCTTACCATGTCATCAATTCTTTCCAACAACCTACTATCAATGGAAATAGCAATTTTTGCGGTGGACATCGTTAACCTCCGGTAGGATAAATCATCATACCACAATAATTGTAGTATAGTCCATCTTGAATGTCAATTGATATTTTAAAATGAGGGCCTTTGGCCCCGGCCATTAAATGTGCGAAAGGGTGTAAAATTTTTTTAATAGCCGCTCTTTTTTACACTCGACCGGATATGCAACCAACGCACGCCAACGCCAAACTTTCTCCTGCACAGCAGAAAAGTGTCAAATTTCTTTACACCCCTTTAGATTTCTCCTCATGGGGTAAATCTTCGACAGCATTCAATCCGGCAGCTTTTATATCCTGGCATCGATCTTGCAAGAGGTACATGAGGGCTATTATGAATAAACAAACAATTCTCATTGTAGATGATGACAAAGAGCTTGTCCGCCACCTCCAGGAAAATATCCGGGAAATAAGCGATAATTATATTATTAAATCGGCGGAAGACGGCAAACAAACCCTGGAGATATTAGAACAGGAAAATATTGACCTGGTAATCCTCGATCTCGAAATTCCTGTTATGAACGGACTCCAGGTTTTATCCGGGCTGATGCATAAAGGTATCTGGCTGCCCGTTTTCATTATCACAAGCGCTAATATAAACGAAAAAGACGATAAACTCAAAGATTTCGGCATCGTCGATCTCATCAAAAGACCCTTCCTCCCTGAAGAAGTCGCGATAAAGATAGACGCCATTATGAAAAACAGGGAAAAGAAAGATTTGATTAAAAATTTCAGCCTGACCGCCATCCTTCAATTAATCGAAATGGAAAAAAGAACCGGCATCTTAACGATAAAAATCGGCCGCGAAAACGGACGCATGTTCTTTAAAGATGGGAAAATCATGGACGTCGTGGTAAAGGGGCTTTCCACTGCCGAAGCTCTCGAAGGCTTTATGAATTCTTTACATGAAGACAAAGAAATAAGCATCGAATACATCGACCATAAAAAAGATAAACGGATTAACATGACCTTGATGGAAATGGTAATCGAGGCCTCGCGCCTCAAAGACGAACGAAAAGCGGCTTCGGAATACGTCGAACCACGGGCGGGAAAAAAAGCAGCATCAAAAGATGAATATTTACCTAAAATCGCCGAACTCCTTAATTCCCTCAAAGAAGTCGAGAATTATGTCATTGCCGATGTAGAAGGCGATATCCTCACTGCTTCCCCGGGAAATGAGAACGTCGATGTAATGAATTCTTGTATTTATCTGTGGGTTATCGGCGAAAAAATGGGACAGGAACTGGACATTGGAAACCCCAGGGACCTGACCTGCTATCATAAAGGCAAGAAACGGTTCATGCAAAAATACCTGGATTATATATTTATTTTAGAGCTAATGGAGATGTCCAAGCTCGCGATTTTCAAAGAGAAATTGAACGAACATCTGGGTAAAATAACGCTAAAAGAAGGAGGTATATGATGAATCAAGTGGTAAGCAATATTAAAAACATTCCGGGCGTGACCGGGGTTGCCATATTTAAGGATACCGGGGCCCTGGTGGCCTTTGACTTCCCACCTGCTTACGATAAGAACCTATTAAATCTTATCGGGCTCAAATTTCAGCCCATAAAAGAAATATTACCCCAGGATGAAGGAGAGATCGTTTACCTGTGCTGGGAATATGAAAATTTATTGGCCTTTTATTACCCCGTGGATGGAGGGTGGGTCAATATTATTTCCAGCGATGCCATACCCATGCCTGTTTTTTCCTTGACCATGACCGCTGTTGCCAAAAAATTACCGGAACTCCTGGCGGGATCCCCGCATCTACAGCAAACTGGCGCCGGCCCCGGGAAAACGGAAGAAGGCGTTGTTCTCCAGGAAAAGGTAGAGGAATTGGAAAAACTCTTTGCCCTCTATTTAGGGCCGGCCTCACCGGTGATATTCAAAAGAGTAGCCCATCAATTCGGGTTTACCTTGAACAATATCCCGTCCGGCAGCTTAAAAGCAATTTTAGACGGGGTGATTGCCAAGGTCCCTGAAAATAAGAGAGAAGAATTGCAGGGGAAAATCGGAACAATGGGATTGGGCGGCATTTAAGGAGAGATGAACATGGCGAATCCAAAAAATGAAAGTCTGGCAAATATATCCAACCTGTTGAACTCCCTTAAAGAAGTGGAGAGTTATATTATAACCGATATGGAGGGCCGAATTCATATGGCCTCTTCGGAGAATTACAGCGAGAATACCATCAATTCAAGTATATATCTGTGGGTTATTGGGTCGCAGTTTGGCGCGGAAATCAATACCGGCGAACCGGCGAACCTCATCTATTACATGAACACCAGGAAAATGTTGATCCAAAAATATAATGATTATTTAATCATTTTAAATTTGATCGATATTGCCAAGTTCCCGGTTTTCAAAAGAAAATTATACGAACTGTTTAACAGGGTTATATAAGGAGGATTAATTATGAAAATATCGACAAAAATTTTATTGGGTTTCGGTGTCCTGATCGTCTTGGTATGGATCATCGGGATATTCTCGATAGCAAGTTTCAGCCGTTCCAGTGCTTTATTCAACCAAATGGACAGTGAAACAATTCCTGCCCTGACCACGGTGGGTGAAATGGGCCAGAAAGTTGCGGAGGCGCATGTCGATTTTATGGAGTTCTTACTTTCCGGGAAAGTCAGCGCCAGGGATAAAGTTGTAGGCATTATGAGAACCCTTGAAACCCTTGCCCAGGGTCATTTAAACCGTATCGCGGCGGAAAAAACCGAAGAGAAAACCACGGCGGATGATTTATTGAAAAAAATCAGGTTCTTTTCTTCTTCGGCGGTGGATGTCATGGACATGAAAGCCCGCGGTATATCGGATGAAGAGTTATTATCCGCCGAAGAAAAAACCGTCCGTCCCATCTTTGACTCGATTATGTCGATAATCGCAAAGCAGAATGATATTTACAAATCCGAAATGACCGTGATGAGGGAGGATGTTAAGGCTTCCCAGGATCGTGGTCTGTTGATTATCGTTATAATAGCCATTGTGGCCATGATTACAGGATTAGTACTGGCTTTTATTTATGGAAAGCGTATTTCGTTGCCCATTGTAAATCTCACCAGGGCCGCCGATGATATCAGTAAAGGTGAAATCTCAAAACCGGTGGTAAAGGAAACCACCGATGAGATTGGCGAGTTAGCCGAGGCGTTTGAGCGGATGCGCGTCAGTCTCAAAGTGATGATCGAAGAAGAAAGTGAGTAATTAAAAGTTTTGCGGGGGTCCAGGGGGCGCTTTTTCAAAAGCCCCCCCTGGTCGCCGAAAGTAAACCGTTTCAATCATAAAACCACTATGTTATAATACTCTCCTCTGAAACCTTAAAACCAGGTTATAAAATGGCGGAAATAAACTACCCAGAATACCCTGTTTTGATTATTGATGATGAAGACAATGCCTTGCAAAGTTTTGAGATCACCTTAAACTCTTGCGGCATAGAGAACATCGTGCTTTGCCGCGACAGCCGGGAAGTTTTATCCCTTTTAAAAACCCGCAAATTCGAAATCATCCTGTTGGATTTAACCATGCCCCATGTTACGGGCGAAGAATTACTTCCCCACATTGTCCAGGATTATCCCGACACCCCTGTCATCATTATCACCGGCGACATCGAAGTGGAAACGGCTGTAAAATGTATGCAGAACGGCGCTTTCGATTACATGGTGAAACCTGTCGAAGAGAAACGATTGATTTCCGGGGTGAAACGGGGCATCGATCATAATCGGCTCCAGCGGGAGAACATGGACCTCAAGCAGCAATTTTTATATGGGAAGCTCAAACATCCTGAAGCCTTTTCCCAGGTGATTACGCGCGATCCTGCCATGCTTTCCATTTTGAAATATATCGAAGTGATTGCCCGAAGTCCGGAGCCGGTTCTTTTGACCGGCGAGACCGGGGTCGGTAAGGAATTGATTGCCCGCGCTGTTTATCAATTAAGCGGGCGTAAAGGGAATTTCGTATCGGTAAATGTCGCCGGCCTGGATGATACGATTTTTTCAGATACCCTGTTCGGGCATTTAAAAGGAGCTTTTACCGACGCCCATCAATCGCGCAGGGGGTTAATCGAGCAGGCGGCGTCCGGGACCCTGTTTTTGGATGAAATCGGCGATTTAAGTCATTCTTCCCAGGTGAAATTGCTCAGGCTGCTGCAGGAGCATGAATATTTCCCTATTGGGTCTGATATTCCCCGGCAGACCGACGCCCATATTATTGCTTCCACCAACCATGACCTGGGAAAATTATTAGCGTCGGGTCAATTTCGCAAGGACCTTTATTACAGGTTGGATGTGCATCATGTTCATATTCCTCCGCTGCGTGAGCACCCGGATGATATTGTTTTATTGATGGAGCATTTCCTGGAAGAAGCGGCGACTTGTTATGAAAAGAAAAAGCCCACGCCGCCGCCGGAGCTTTTTGTAATGTTGAAAAATTATTCATTTCCCGGGAATGTAAGAGAGTTACGGGCCATGATATACAACGCGGTAAGTTCGCACACGAGCGGGGTGCTTTCATTGAAAAGTTTCCGAAAACTTCTTAATGAGAGGCGTCGCGAGGATGATCGCTCAACAGGGGCGGGTGAAGTGGAAGAGCGGAATATGTTTCAATTTTCAGGGCCGCTTCCTACGCTCAAACAGGCAGAGATTTTATTGATACGAGAGGCCATGAAGCAGGCTCAGGGGAACCAAACGATTGCCGCGGCAATGTTGGGAAAAACGCGCCAGACGTTGAATTACAAATTAAAAGAGGAAAAGAATTCAACGGCCTCTTAGTTCGTTGATGGAATACGTAATGCCGGGGTCGCCGCAAATCCCGGCATTGCCACGAATATTATAAGTGAAGACAACAAAAGTGATCTGCGGCGGCCCACAACTAAATACTTAGAACTTTTGAAACCTAGAGACTTCAAAAAGATACTTCAACAAAAGCAAGTCCAGCAACCGCTGTTTGCATCCGTAAGGCATATAACACAATTGCTCGCACAGAAAGTGATTTTACACCCGGTTGCACAAGTCGGGAGTTCAGAAGCGCCGCCATAAACCGCTTTCAACTCGCCATTAGCAAGGTTGGCAATGGTGTCCTTGTTTAATACCAGCTTTTTTTTCAAATTTTTTGTTTTCATTGGATTTTTCTCCTATTTATAGTTTTGGGTTTATTTATTTGAAGCCAATATTCGTCATGCCAGGGTTCTTCGCCTTATCTGATATCATTGTCCTCCGATTTTTTAGAAAAGATAGTAACACACGCAAAAAATAAAGTCAAACTTTATTCAAACACCACTTCATGCCAGCATGACAAATATCCCAAATTAAAATGGTTTGCTGTTTCCTTATATTTGTGTTATATATATGGCATGGGATACGCATTAGAAGAACGAATCGGCAACCCGGACCTGTTTACCGGGAGAAATGAGGAAATGACCTATTTCCTCAAATGGATTAGCGATATCAAAGAAAGAAAATCCCAGAGTACTGCCGTCCTGGCCCGCCGTAAAATGGGCAAAACAGCTATCATGGAACGGCTGTTCAATATCACTTTTTTCAAGAATGACGGCGTCATCCCCTTTTACTATGAAATCAAAGAGAATGCAATGTGGGTGGGAGATTTTTGCGTTTATTTCTTTCTTAGCTTTATATACCAATACATTGCATTCAAAACTCGGAAACCGGAATATTTGAAACCGGAAGAAAAAAGTAATTTTGATAAAGTCATCGAGATCGCCAAAAAAGAGGGACTGGGTTATTTATGCGGCATAATCGAAAGCGCCGCTCATGCGGTCAGCCATGAAAGGATAGACATCCTGTTGAACATTGTCAGGGAGGCCCCACAAACCATCGCTTTCAGGCAGAAAGAGTTTATCCTGCAAATGATCGATGAGTTCCAATTTTTAAATGCAATGGTCTATCGCGATAAGGATATGAAAATTCCCGCCAAAGACCTGGCCGGGGGTGTATTTAAGCTCAGCCGAAAGCAAAATAGCACCTTTACTGGTATCGGGTAGTTGGGTCGGTTGGCTGATGAATTTGTTGATCATGATGCTGCCTGCCCGGTTCCAATACTTTTCCCTGGGAAATATGCCCCAGGACGAAGCCATTGAAATGGTGTACAAATACTCACGGTTTTTCAATATACCGGTAACCGAGGAGGCGGCTTACCTCATTGCTCAAATGGCGGAAGGCAGTCCTTTTTATACCAGTTCTATCCTTCGTTCCCGTTACCAAAATAAGGACCTGACCACGGTTAAAGGGCTTACCGAGACCCTGGAATTTGAAACCCTGGATAACCGTGGGAATATCAAAGCCACCTGGATGGAGTATGTGAGCGCGGCATTTAGCAATGTTAATGACCGTAACGCTAAAAGAATTGTACTGCACCTCTTCAAATATAAAGACCGGGAATTAACCCGACTTGAAATACTCAACCAATTAAGCCTGGACATGACCGATGAAACGATGGAGAAAAAACTGGAAGCGTTGGTTAAAGGTGATATAATCGAACAGGGGCAATCCAATTTTAGATACCGTGCGGTAAGAGATAATATTTTCGATAAAGTGTTTCGCGGCGTTTACCAGGATGAAATCGAACATTTCGATGTGAAAGAAATAGGCAAGGAATACGAAAAGTCTTTTGAAAAATTGAAACGTCAATATCGGCGTCTGCAAGGAAACTAGAGCGGGTGGTTGGATTTATATATTCCCGCTGTGGATTTACCGCTGAAGCGGAAGAATATTGCAAAGAGAAAGGAATTGCGTGCAGCGACGACGAGAGGTGGTTGACTGTTCACTGATTTTATTTGTGACGCGATG
>JAUPLE010000391.1 GCA_030837085.1 Acidobacteriota bacterium
ATGAAGACGTCATATCCATCGGTGGAACCGGCAAAGGCGCGGATACGGCGCTGGTCATTCAGCCCGCCAACAGTTTTCATTTCTTCGATCTAAAGGTCAAAGAAACCATATGTAAACCCGCTTTGTTTTGAGGTATTTGGAGTAAAATGAACATAAAATTAGAGGACGGTATTTATAGGGATGTCATCCGGGTGAAAAAAAACCCGGCTGTGCCGGATATTTATGATGTCGAACTGATGCACCTGGACCGGTTAAAACAATGCGACTCCGTGGAATGTCATATTATTGTTTATCCATACAGCCGGAAAATTCTCTCCAAACATTTCGAATTTAATCCGTATGAGGAATATGTCAATGATATCGCCGCCAACCAAAAATCAGCCTATTCGAAAATTAAGGATTCTTTCAAAAATGTTTTCGGGCTTTTCCTGGGCCTACTGATTACAGTGATTTTTTTCATTTTTAAACCCGTGGATCTATTTACCGTAGAATCGATCGTATCGGTTATCGGCGCTTATTTTGTGGGTAAAGAGTTGTGGGATGATATTGAAAATTTGCTGATCGATATCTCAAAGGATTGGCGGGTTCGTTACCTGGATAGATATTATTATTATCGCCTAGAGAAGAATACTACCCTGAGTCTTTACTCGCAGTTGGCAAAAAAACGCAGGTACGGCCAGGCGGTAGTACTGCCGGAATTAATGGATTTTATCCAGAAAAGTAATTCCCAGACTATCCGCATGTATTTCCATATGAAGGATTTAAAAAACTTCGAGGAAAATTCGGCCCATATCCTATCGATTCGCATGAACAGTGAATTAATGACGGATTTCGAGCAAGAAGGGTATATGTTTGGCGTGAAGTTGAGTTTCAACAAAGGTTTTTTAGGGGGCGTTCGTTCTCTTGAGTTTTTCCAGTCCATGGATAAAGATTTAAAGGGCTGCCTGGATGCAACCGGGGAATGGGTCAAAGAAGGAATTTTTTACCGGGACACGTTTTCCCTGGGAAGGTTGAAGTATTTTAGGAGTACGGGTCTACTGAACAATGAAAGCTTGTTGAGTATCAAACGTTAAGGCCGCGGCGCGGCCTCCCTAAGAAGGCCCGAAGGACCATATCTCGGCGCACTTATTGGTGCGCCGCGGATTAAAATTAATGCACGAATTTTCATGGTCTCCGAGTGACGGCGCGACGGCAGGCCGTCATGAATGGATGTTCCACAGTAATTTTTCAAATTAATTGAACCGCAGCGCCAGCATGGTGATATCATCGGCTTGCGGCGTCCCCTCAGTAAATAATTTAATCCCTACTAATACTCCTTCGATAATTTCTTTAAGCGCCAGTTTGTTCCTGTCTTCGAGATACATTATCAAATTGTCCGTATCAAATAGTTCGCCGGTGGGATTCGCGGTATTTACGATACTGTCTGTAAAAACAAGCATTATATCTCCTTTTCCCGGCTGAATTTTTCCTACTTCATAAACAAAATTTTCAAAAGCACCTATTTCTATCCCCTCAACTTGTGGTATTGGCTCAACTCCTCCACCATTACGGATAATAAACGGGAATGGATGCCCGGCGCAACTGTAGTTTACCTCTCCGGTCTTTATATTGAGAACACCGTAAAATAAACGAAAAGACTCGTAATCTGAGACATTCTTCCATCTGACTTTAAAAAACTCATTATTTAGATGTCCCAAGCATTCTCCTGGATCAATATGTCTTAATGCATTTGTTTTTAAAAGAGTGAGGGCTTTCACCATATAGAGCGCAGCTAGTATTCCCCTGCTATGAACTTGGCCTACAGCAAATGCCAACCTAATCTCATCTAAAAAAAAGTAGTCATAAAAAGCCCTCCCCATCATTCCTGCAGGCACCATTTTGGCATATATATCAAATTCCCGGTGCAGGGGAAACGGGGGGAATTCATTAGGTAATATGCTTTGCTGAACACGGGCTGCAAAACTCATATCTTCTCGCATCCACATAATCTCGGCGGCATTATTGTAAACTTTTGTGATGAAAGGAGTACTTGCCGCGGACATTATTTTTATGGATTCAAGCATTTTATATAAAGGCTCTTGTCTGGCCGCTTCCCCTCTTTTTATAAAAAAGTCCAGGGCATCCAGGATTTTTTTCTCGGCATCCTCATACTTACCCTGGGCGTAATATAACTCCCCCAATTCTTGATGCAGGAAAGCTTTCAGGGCATCTTCGAGACCGGGATTATCATTAAGATACGATAAAATTTCATCACAGCGCGTCTTAGCTTTTTCCATTTCATCGCCATTTTCCAGGCTCCAGAATTGGTCAACCGGCAGGTCGAAATCGAAAACCCCACTGCGCCAATGCCACATGTCCGGCGATGTCAAAGCAAAATCTTTAACATCCTCGGGCCGCATCCATAAGACAATAACAACCGGGTTTTCCCCGGCAATTTTTTCCCTATGATAATTGAGTCCCTTATAAAATACGGGCCATGTATCCCTGTAAAACCGTTCCCCTTTATTCACCACATGAATCACGGAACAATATTTACTTAACGATACCAGGTAATTTTCAAACTCATTGAAATCAGCGAATCCGTTTTTTTTAATTTCCAAACTCGTACTTATCAGGAAAATGCCGCTAATTTTCTCGATCAATTTATCCCTATAATTATCATTATTAGACGATGCGACCAAAAGAGAAAATCCTGAACTCATTCGAATGGCTTTGATCAAGCGATTCAATTCCTTTGGGGAGTTCTCACTGTTTTGCGGCATCTGATTTTGCTACCTCTTTGTAACCATCCAGTTGGCGGATAATGGGGTGAGCCCGCCGCCACCCGCTGTTATATTCCAGGATTGCCAGGTTATAAAGCAGTCGCCGTATTTGTTCCGAATTTCCCTCTGCAATTTCGCCCCGGTCGATTTTATATAAGATTTCATAATCTTCCATATTTAGAAATCTACGGTAATCCATTGCCAGTCCGTGAACGGCTTCATCTACAGCGGCCATTGTAAAAATCTCCTGATCGGATTTCCGAAAAGCATATTGTAATAACCGCAATAAATCCCTTGGATTGCCGCCGGAATTCTCGATTAATAAATCGACCACCTTCTCAGAGTTGAATAATTTTTTATCTGCCCTCATGTAGAGAATTTGCCTCAACACTTCATAGCCTTCTTCATATTTGGCTGTTGAATCTTTCGCGGGATAAATTTTAATCATCGGCAGGATAAACTGGTTAAATAACTGCTGGACCTGGTTCCCTTCATATAAAAGATGAATCGGCGCACAATAGATAAAGTGGGCTGTAATTTGCTGCAATTGATACACGTCTTTTATAAAAAAACGTTGACTATCGGTATCTCCCAGCCGGTCGGTGCCATCGACAATAAATAATACCTTCTTGCCTTTCCCGGTACTTTTTATGGCCTTTTCCGAAGCGGCAATCAATTGATTGAAACCGGAAGCAAATTCGGAGAAGGAATTTTTTACGACATCCCGGATTTCTTCTTTATAGGTAGCGCCGGTTTTAATCTTGTTGGTCAGGGCAGCGGATAATTTAGCAAGAAAAGGAATCCCGGCCCCTATTTCTAACACGGCTGAAACTTCAGAGGAAAACTCTTTTAGTTTATCGGTGTGCAGGATCTTTTCAGTGAACCATTGCCTGAGTTTTTTCAGGAATATATCCTCTACTTCGATCCGGGCTTCACTCAATTTCTCAAGCAGCTTTTTGGACAGCGCCAGCAGCAGGTCAGGATAGTACAGGTTATTAATATCCAGTTCTTCCAGGGAGTCGAGGAAAACGACAAAGAATAGGTTGCCCTTGTGCAAATCCCTTGCCAGCCGCCGAAGTTCAGTACTTTTGCCGCATCCCCTGTGGCCGCAAAAAAGGTTATACGATTTGTCCGTGGGGGCCCTGAGTTCTTTTTGCTTTACATTGATTCCGAGGGTCCTGTACATTTCGTCGAAACTGAATTTACCCCGTCCTTTTTCCGAATCGACATACCTGGGATCATCTTCATCCAGGGGTAAGTCGAAATTAAGATTGGCATTGACTTCCCACATATCTTGCGGCGGCACAAAATTACTATTTTTTTCTTTTGCCATACAGCGCTCCTTCTATATAATTCTATACACTATTTTCACAAAAAAGTAAACCGGGTGATTAAATAAATTTTTAAAAATTATCCCCGATTTTCCCCTGGATTTGCCCGCGAAACACACAAAAGACGCGAAAAAAGAAAGAAACATGCGGAAAAATCCATAATCCATTATAAAACGATTGATTCTTTGAAGTAATTATATTATAATTACCCACGGAGGTTAACTATGGTTTTAAGATTAGTACAGATCGGTAATTCACAGGGTATCCGTTTACCCAAGACAATCATAGATCAATTCAATTTTAACGATGCCATCGAAGCTGAAATAAAAAGAGAGGGATTGCTATTAAGAAAGAAGACGCAACCCAGGGCAGGATGGAAAACACAGATATTAAAAGAGATAAAAAGGGGTGGCTGCCCGGAAATGCTTATCCCTGATAATATTCAATGTGATTTTGACGAGAGTGAATGGCAATGGTAAGAGAGAGAATAGCAAGTGCGGTGCGAAATGAAGTATATCTAGTCAACCTGGACCCGACGGTTGGCCATGAGATAAAGAAATCCCGGCCTTGCATCGTTGTGTCGCCCGATGAGATGAATGTTTTAAATACTGTAATTATAGCGCCCATGACAACGGTTTTAAGGGATTTTCCTTTCCGGGTCGATATTCATTTTGGTGAGAAAGCGGGTCAGGTTGCGTTGGACCAGCTCAGATGCGTCGATAAAGCCAGGTTAATCAAGAAATTGGGTGTTATCGATGTAGTTTCGGCCAATGAGATATCGAAAACCTTAATTGAAATCTTTTCAACTTAGCCGCCCCCTGATCCCTACCCCCTATTTTTACTGCATCATTCATCAGGAAAGGAGACGGCCTTTGCATTCAAAACAAATACCAATCGGTGTTTGGGCCGCAATTACCGGGTATATTTCGATATAAAAACAGTGTTAGCGCCGCGCGGCTTTGAGACGTTTTGGGTTCCGGTTAATGGTTCCGCCGCGCGGCGGAGAGACGTTTTGACTTTGGAATGTGTCAGTGCCGCACGGCGGAGAGACGTTTTGAGTTTGGAAAATGATTCCGCCGCACGGCGGAATGACTGTTTTGAATTCAAAGTATGTCAAAGCCGCGCGGCGCAAAGACACTTTTTCCGCGCTTCCTTGTTTTTTCTCACCTTCTCACCCTCTTACCTTCTCACCTTCCAGCTTTTCTTCATCATTCATCATTTTATTCTCC
>JAUPLE010000035.1 GCA_030837085.1 Acidobacteriota bacterium
CCAGGGGGCTTTTTTGAAAAATCGCCCCCTGGACCCCTAAAAAACTTTTGTTTACACAATCCTGAAATACCCACTGACTACACATCTCCTGGTCCTCGTAAAATGACGCGCCGTGGTCAACCCCTCGCCCGTAGGCGACGCAATAGTAAACGAAGTCGGACCCTCACCGCCCATTCCCAACCCAGCCAACGCCATGCCATTCTTAACAAAAATAGAAGTGTTCATCTTTACCGCCATTCGATGCATATGATCGATGTTTTTCGAATGAATAACGGCAGTATGAAAACAACCCCCCTCCAATCGATAAGCCAACTCAATGGCTTCATCGATATCTTTAACCCGGATAAAGGGAACCACCGGCATCAACAACTCCTCTTTTGCAAAAGGATGATCCGGGCCGGTCTCCACGATGCCCAGACGCTTGTGCGGATCAACCTCCATGCCGATCTCCGCCAGTATCTTTTGAATATCTTTACCAACCCATTTTTTATTTGGGTATCCGGTTTCGTCCAGCAGGACTTTTTCCAGGCGCCGGGCCTGGTAAGCGCCGATTTCGATTGCGCCGTGGTTCAACAGCGATCTCTTAAGACCTTCGGCCGCGTTCTTCGTAACAATGATTTCTTTTTCCACCACGCAGATAATATTGTTATCGCAGCTAGCGCTGGTAACAATATCTTTACCCGCTTTATCCAGGTCTGCCGTATCATCTACTACTACCGGCGGGTTCCCCGGACCCGCGGCGATGACCCGTTTCCCCGATTTCATGGCCGCGGCTACCACTGCCGGGCCGCCGGTGACCACCAATAAACGAATCTTCGGGTGTTTCATTAACTCCCCGGCGGATTCGATGGTGGGATTAAAGACGGTAGTAAAAAGGTTGGGTGGTCCGCCTTCGGATATAACGGCTTTGTTCATCAGGTCTATGGTAAAAGCGGAGATTTTTTTTGCCGAAGGATGGGGGTTGAACACCACCGCGTTGCCCCCGGCGATCATACCGATGCCGTTGCAAATGATGGTTTCCGAAGGGTTGGTGCAAGGGGTAATACTGCCGATGACGCCGTATGGGGCCCTTTCCTGGATGGTTAAACCGTCGTCGCCGCTAAACGCTTCCGGTTCGAGGTTTTCGACGCCTGGGGTTTTAAGGATAACCAGGCGGTTTTTTTTCAATTTATCGTCGTAACGACCCAGCCCGGTTTCCTCCACGGCGATCTTTGCCAGTTCATTTAAGTGAGCCAGGCAAGACTCGCGGATGGCGGCGATTATTTTTTTGCGTTGTTCTACGGGAACGGATTTATATTCCAGGAAGGCCCTTTCAGCAGCGGCAGCGGTGGAGTCGATTCCAGGGAAACAACCGCGGCTGCCTTCGAATTGGGGTAAAGAAACGCCCACATGTTCCCGTGTTTGTTCGACTTGTCGGGGCTGTTCCGCTGTACCAGTTGTCAATTGTTCCACCACACGATTGACGATGGCCTCAATCCGACTGTCGGTTACTTCCATTAGCGCTCTCCATTAAATTTTTCATTTAACGTAGCGGTTTTCGCCGTCGATTTCGATCGTATCGACGATGGCCATAATGACGGCGTCCACCGGTTTATCCTTGGTGATATCCGTTTGCCGGGCCGAGCTGCCGGCGGCGGTCAGGACGACTTCGCCGACGCCGGCGCCCACGGAATCCACGGCTACCACAAAACCTGAAGTGGGATTGCCGTCGAAATCCACATTCTTAACCACGTGGAATTTCAACCCGGTTAATTTCTCGTCTTTCTGGGTGGAAACGACGGTTCCTACGATTTTTCCCAGTTGCATTGTTTGCTCCCAATGTTATCCATAGATAATTATTAATTGTCAATTATTAATTGTTAATTATTAACCGGGAATATTATTTAGCAAGTTTTTTAGGGTTGCGGCCAAGAGGAAGGGAGTTATCGATATTTTCATGGGGTCTGGGTATGACGTGGACAGATATCAGTTCGCCGACCTTTTCGGCGGCCCTGGCGCCTGCTTCTGTAGCGGCTTTCACAGCGGCCACATCGCCTCTTACGATAGCGGTGGTATAGCCGCCGCCGATTTTTTCATAGCCTACCAGTTCGACTTTCGCGGCTTTAACCATGGCATCGGATGCTTCGACCATTGCCACGAATCCCCTGGTTTCGATCATTCCAAGTGCGTCAGACATTGAGTCCTCCTTTAAATAACGGTTCTATGTATTTTAATCAAGATTGTATTATAAAGGAAAATAAAAGGATTATCAATAGCCCCTGGGGCATGAGGATTCAAAGGTATTCTTAATATTGCGGAGGGTGTTTACCACAATTCCAAAAATCATTTATTGATGCCGTGCACCGGGTTGCAGACCCATGCACAGCACTTACAGACCCTCGCACACGACTGCAATCGACTTGCACACCACTTACAACCCCTTGCACACCACTTACAGACCCATGCATACTGTTAACAATCGACTTGCACACTACTTACAGACCCTCGTACACGACTGCAATCGACTTGCACACCACTTACAGCCCCATGCACACTACTTACAGACCCTTATACACCACTTACAGCCCCTCGCACACGACTGCAATCGGCTTGTACACCATTTACAGGCCCTTGCACAGACGAACACCAGGCTTGTGAAAGTAGGCCTCTAATGGGCTTGACTTCCAGGTGAATTTCCCATAAAATAGGGTTTAACTCATTCAAGAGAAAAAAAACAAATATCATGAAACAAACGCGGATTTTCGATATCGAAGTATCCAGGAATTGTAACCTTTCCTGCGCCTTTTGTCCGCGGGAGGCCATGGGAAAACACGGCTTCATGGAACCGGCCACCTTTGAAAACTTCTTAAAAAACGCCGGGCTTCAATCCGATGATATTGTTATTTTTTGCGGGCTGGGGGAATCGCTGCTTAACAAATCATTCCCGGGTTATCTTGCCCGCTTGAGGGAACTTCAGCCGCGCATTGCAATACAGCTCGTTACTAACGGGACGCTCTTAAAATCGCAAACAGTTACTCCTTTGTTGGACAGCCGGATCAATTGTATCATGGTCAGCTTTAACGGGGTTGACGCCCCGACGTATGAAACCTTAATGAAAGGCGCGCGATTTGCCGATACTATCGCAAACCTGGACTATACCCTGGAAGAAATTCGCAAAAGGGAAAATTCCAGGACCCGCTTGATGGTTACCTTTATCCTGGCGAAAGAAAACCTCCATGAAGAAGAGAAAATAAATGAGTTCTGGAAGTCCAAAGGTATTGGCACCAGCCCCCAATATATGCATAACCGGGGTGGTTTCGTGGATATGGAAACCATGTCCCCGCCGGAAAGCAATGAGCCTCCCGGTCGTCCTTGTACCTATTTTGAAGAGTATCATTTTATTGCCTGGAACGGCGATGTGATGTTCTGCTGTCACGACATCCAGCACAAATACCTGTTGGGGAATATCAACAAGGACAGCATGCGCGTCATCCAGTCCCGTAAAAAGCGGTTCATAAAAGAGAATAAGTGGCCGGACATCTGTCAGACTTGTCCGGCGCCGGGACTTCCTAACCCTGGAAATTGAACCGGGCCCCCGGCTGTTTTATTTTTATTTTTGCTTGATTTCATTATCCGTTTATGTTACGATGCTACTTCCGCTCGGAATTATTAATAAGCAGGCTATCGTTAATCAAATAGGGAAACAATATGAACGAAATTCTTAACACCGTTTATCCGTTTGAAGTCGATGGAAACTGTTTTTTATTTACCCCGGATACCGTATCCATATACAAGGTTTCAAGATCGACCTACGAAGCAGCAAAACAAGGGGATGTGAAAGGAATCCCTTCCGGCGGGAAAGACACGGCGAACAATGACGAAGGCGAGCGCGGGGAAATGCTCAAAGAGATATATATCCAGGTTATCCATGACTGCAACCTGGATTGTAAATACTGTTACGCTGGCGGCGGGAATTTCGGTGGGAACCCGGCCAAAATGGATATCGCCACTGTTGAAAAAGCCGTGGACTTTTTTGTGAGCAACCTGGACCCCACGGTCATCGGAGACCTGGGGTTTGATGGCGGCGAGCCTTTTCTGAACTGGGATGTCATCGAACATGCGACGGCCTACGCCAAAAACAAAGCGGGACAATTGAAAAAGAAACTCTTTTTCCATATCGGCGCCAACGGCACGCTATTTAATGATCGAACCAATGCCTTTATTACCGGGAATCACATCTCCTTAGGGGTCAGCATCGATGGGGACAAAGAGGCCCATGATCGGAACCGGCAAACAAGGAATCACCTCGGCAGCTATGATACGGTGGTCCGTAATGTTAAATCTATCCTGGCTGTCTCGGATAACGTCAACCTCCAGGGACGAGTCACCATTACTAAAACCAATTTAAAGTGCCTGGACATTGTTAAACATTTGTTAGAAATAGGGTTTCGCCATATTTACCTGGAGCCCGTCAGCGGGACCGTGGAACCCTGGATTATGTCCAGGGAAGACCTGGATATAATAAAAAATGAATTCACACAATTGGCCCAGTTCTATACCGGCGCGCTGTTAAAAGGACAATTCTTTATCCTGCGCAATTTCTACATCTTCCTCAAACGCCTTCATATGAAAAAAAGAGTTCATTATCGCTGCGGGGTTGGCCGAAGCGGACCAGCCATTACCCCCATGGGAGATATTTTCCCCTGTTACAAGTTTTCCGGGCTACCCCAATATCGCCTGGGCAATGTCCACAACGTTCACAATGTTCACGGGAAACCCATCGATACGGAAATACAGCGGCAATTCATCGAGAATCAAGTGGACCGCCGCCCCGGCTGCCGGGATTGCTGGGCCAGGTACTTATGCGGTGGGGGCTGCGCGTATCTTTCCCTGTGCAAAAAAAATGATATCGCTGTAAATGACGAACAAGATTGCGAACTCAGCCTTCATACCGCCAAACTTTCGCTGCAAATCTATGCGGCAGTGAAAATGAAAAACCCGAAACTCTGGGATGCATTTTTCCGGCAAGGAATAGCGGAACCGTCATGAACAGCCAATTGCGACTCAGAGAGATTCATACTATTGCAGCCAACAAAGCCATCATCGGGCTGGGGGTAGACGACTTGCTGCTATTCAAAATGAATCCCGCGATCCAAAGTGTTATCGACTGTTACCCGGAACTGGAACGGTTAACGCCTTACTACAAGAGCGAAGAAATTGAAAAAGCGGTACACCTTTTAAAATCAAAACGGCTCCTGGTTCCGCAGGTCGCTCCAACGCCCCCTGCGCCGGCGGTTTCCCAGTTGTATCACAGTATCGCCATATACCTGGATCATCCCCTGCACCAGCGACCAATGACAGAAGACCTTTTATTTAATATCATCGATCTTTTTCTGTCGGCCTGCGATTTTACCTTACCGCTCCGCATCGTACTATGTACCGATTTCCCCTCGAAAGCATTACCCATGATCGATTGTGCAATACAATATGTGAAAAAGAAACACCGGGAAATTCGCAAGCAGATCACGTGGATTCTCAGGACACCCGCTTTCCCGGCGGCGCCGGAAGTTATATCGGTTATGAGAAAGCGGAGCATTCGCTTGAATTGGGTCCCGGAACCGCCCGGGGAAAGAACGCTCCTGGACCAGGTACAGGATGCATTTCACCGCTGGAAGGACGTTATCTCCACCAATAAGCCGGGCAGAAAATGGAAAATCGACGGTATTGTTACGGCCGCGGTCTTGCCGGGAGCCGCCGCTGATATCCCGGAAGTGGTCACTATTCTCAAGAAAATGGGATTTGCGCGGCTTTATAATGATTATTGGTGTTACCAATGCCGGGTTTACCCCGGCGAAAACCAGGCGTCGCCGCCATATTATATGGAAATAATCAATAATCACCGGTACCCGGTGGAAGAGCAAACCCACCGCACCCCCCGCGCCCCTCGCACCGGTTATGGTTTTGTCGATTATTTTCCTATAGCCCGCCGGTTGGTATCGTCCCGCAAGAACCATTTCGGGTGCGCCGCCGGGATATATTATGCGGCGGTTGCGCCTGACGGTGCGATATACGCCTGCCATGGGGTTATCAACGATCCCCGGTACCACATTGGCGCGGTTAGTACGGGGATCGACGGCAATAAAGTCCAGGGGCTGGGGATACAATCGGTGGGAGACCGTTCCCCATGTTCCGGCTGCTGGGGCCGGTACATTTGCGGCGGTGGAAGCAATCTGAAAAACGTCTCGCAAGTAAATAATGCCTGCGCCGGTTACCTGTCCCAGGTGGAACAGGTATTGGCCGAATATGAGAGTTTCGATTTAAACGCTAAAAATACGATCCGCTATTTGGCGGAATGGACCGATACGCTCATCCCCCACCGGGATACATACGTAGATAAGCCGGTTCGCTCTTTAAAACCGCGCCTGTTGACCGTCCACGGCCGCAGCATGTGGCCGCTGCTCAAGAACGGTAATAAAGTTACAGTGGCCCCGGTCAAACCGGGCCAGGCCCGCTTTGGCGATATCATTTGTTTCGATTATCCCCCGGTATGCCACCGCATTATTGCCAAATTCAATTGGCATGGGGAACCGGCTGTACTTGAAAAAGGCGACCATACCCGGATTGGAACCGTAATCCCCCTCCGGGAAATAACCGGGAAAGTGGCGGCGATTCATAAAACAACAAAAACGATGTCTATTGAGACTCCTCTATGGCGTGCGTTAAACGGCATTATCGCTTCGCTGTCCCTGGCGACTCACGCGGTCTGCGGCGTATTCTTATGGATACGGTATGGAGGCAGGTTATAATGGAAAAATCCCTACGTCCAACAGAACTCCATCTATTTTCAAAATTCGGTTCCACCTTCGCCTTCGAACCGCAGCGGTTGAATCTCTTCCAGGTCTCCCCACTTATCCTTGACATTTTGCAGGATGCTGACGGTAAAACACCGGATGAATTGGCGGCGCTGCTGGCCCCCCGATATGATCCCATGAAGATCAAGGAAAATATCCGGAAATTGCGGGGCGCCGGGATACTCAAAGATAATAATGGAAATGCCCCAGGCCAGGTTAATATACCCATTGCTCCTAAAAATGAAAAGAGCGGGATCGACCGCATCGTCTTATTTAGCTCCCACAGTTGCAATTTGCGCTGCAAGTATTGTTTTAACGACGCCGTTGAAAGCCCCGAAGAAAAACATATGCCCTTTGAAATCGCCCGGGCAGCCGTGGATTTTCTCCTGGAACATATGGAAGAAAAGACACAGGCAAATATCTTATTTTACGGCGGGGAACCCCTGTTGAATTTCGATTGTATCAAGGAAACAGCCAGGTATGCCGATGAAAAGGCAAGACAATGGGGGAAAAAATTCGCATATTCCATCGCCACCAATGGCATCCTACTGACGGATGCCATCATTGATTTCCTGGTGGACCACGGTTTCGCCATCGGCTTGAGCCTGGATGGGGGCAGGCAGGTTCACGACGCCAACAGGGTTTTCCCGGGCGGCGCCGGCTCCTATGCCAAAGTGGTTGAAAATTTCAAAAAATTAACCGCCAAAAAGGCGGATGTAACGATTCAAGCTGTTATCGGCAGCTCCGGTTTGGATATCCGGCAGGCCCTCGCCGATTTGCGCGCCGTGGGTGCAATCAATTACAGGTTTATCAATCGTTCCTTAGCCGATGGAGACGTCGAATGCGCATCCGGGTTCAACGTGTTCAAGGAAAATTATGACTCCATGATTGCCGCGCAGTTGAAAGAAGATGGGCAAAAAGGCTTGCCCTCGATCCCCTTGAATTTTTACTCCCTTTTCCAACAAATCGAAGAGCGCGATATTGTTCGGAACTCCTGCGTCGGCGGCAGCAATCAAGCAGCGATCAGCGCCGACGGCAATATCTGGCCCTGTGAAAATTGCCTGGGCCAACCCCGGTTTGCCATGGGCAATGTGAAAACCGGGTTTGATACGGCCATTATATCGAGCCTTACCGCCATCGGGATCGAAACGGTCCCGGAATGCGCTGCATGTTGGGCAAGGTTTTTATGCGGTGGACCTTGCCCCCAGGTAAGCTTGCAAAAACATAATAAATTGGCTGAACCGGTTGAAACAGTATGCGCAGCCAAACGCCATTTCATGGAGACCGGGCTGGCAGCCTATGCCTATTACAAATCCGGGAATAAAAACTTTATGAAGAACTGGTCTACCAGGAGGTCCTGATTCCCCGGGATGCTTTTTATGGGATAAAGCCGAAACACTTACAAATTTAAACAGGAGGTAAACATGGAAGAATTGAGGAATGAAGAGTTTACATTGTTAAACGAAGGTTCCGAGAGCGACGAGGATGGCGTCTGCTATTCCTGGCCCGCTCTTCCCTATAAAGCCGGCTGTTATGCCTAAAACCGTTAATGCCCGGCAATAGCCGGGGTGTTTCGAACTGGAGTATCCAGTAAAAGTGTACCACGTTTCAACAAGGTTTCGGCTTTATCCCTTAAAAATCATCCCGGCGACTTCAATGCGGCGCGACCGGGAACTCTTTTAAAAAACCCTCACGGAGGGCGGGACGGCGCGGTTCCCGGACCTCTTAAAACTTTTAATTAATGAATTAAGATTTTTACTTGACTTTTTGACTCAAGTACGATAAATTCATAAGGTTAAAGTTCACATAATATACAGGAACTTTCAATGGACAAAATTAAGATACGTTATTCATTTAAGCTTGGCCAGGACGTGACAGAGACGTTCGATATGAAATTCAACGCGGAAACGCTTGAAATGCTTGTCGATCTCCCTGATGCGTTACCTGACTGGGCCAACCTTGATTATCATCAATGCCCACATTGTCCACTGGATATCAAATCTTATCCCCACTGCCCCGTGGCTGCCAACCTGGTGAATATCCTCGATCGCTTCGATTCCCTTTTCTCTTACAATCACACCCATTTGATCGTAACTACCAAAGACCGGATGGTTTCCCAGGTAACCACCGTTCAAGAGGCTGTCGGTTCCCTATTGGGATTGGTCATTGCCGGCAGCAATTGCCCCCACACCGTTTACCTGAGACCCATGGCCCGTTTCCACCTGCCCCTGGCCAGCAACCAGGAAACCATATACCGCGCTGTTACGACATACTTATTGGGTCAATATCTTTTAAAAAAAGAAGGAAAGGATATCGATTTTGAATTGGATGGATTAAAAGAGATATACCATCGGGTCCACCTGGTAAATCGTTATATTGCCGATCGTTTGCGGGCGGATGCCAAAACGGATTCCCTTTTGAATGCCATTGTTCAACTGGATATTCACGCCCAGAATCTTACCGCCACCGGGATCGAAGACGCCATTGAAGAACTCCGCAGTATATTGCTTCCCTATATAAAATTAACGATACCCCAACAATAATTATACCCCGGGGATTAAATATCTATTAATAATAATACCCTTTCATAGTCCTGATGGTGTATTTTGAGGCCATCGCGTTATCGGCCGTGGGAGTTAACTTGACGGTGACTTTACGAAAGCGATTTTGCTGCTTATTATTCTTGGGGGCGAATTGCAGCACGTATTTCGCCTGGATATCGCTGCGGATTTTCTGGTACAATTTTTGGATGTCGGAAACATTTTCAAAAAAGAACGGCATTCCACCGGAAGAAGTCGCTATCTTCTGTAAAAGGTCCTGGTACTGGTTATATTCATTCATTTGTTTGCCGATGGCATAAATGACTGAATTGGAGCGTTCGACGATTTTCATCAAGGTGTAAGGATCGATAGCGGAACTATTGTCTTCGCCGTCGGAAAGAATGACGATAATGTTCTGGCCGATAATGCTTTTAACCAGTTTGACGCTGTAGGCAATAGCGTCGTAAAGGGCCGTAGCGCCAAAGGGGAAGGCAATCGACAACGAATTATCCAACTCATCCACATTGCTGGTAAAATCACTGTCCTCGAATACCTCGTGGTTGAAAAAGACAATAATGGCCTGGTCGTCTTTTCGCAGCAGTTGCCTTAAAAACATTTTCGCGATTTCTTTCACATCGGCGATTTTATCTCTCATGGAAGAGCTGATGTCGATCAGCAGCACCAGGTGAAAAGTACTCTGTCCGCTGGTGGAGAAATAAGAGATTTCCTGGGGCACATCGTCTTCCAGGACAATGAAATCTTCTTTTTTAAGCCCCGGGATATAATTTCCCTTTTTATCGGTAATAGCCACCGGTACGACTACCTGCATCACGTTGACGGTCTGGGTATCATCGGCGTAATATGAATGCAGGGTATTTCGCAGCTTCTGGTTATCCAGGGTGCGGACCAGTACTTCCAGGGTCCTGTTTTTCGGTTCAGGGCCGAAGTCATATTTAAAAGAATAAGGAGGTTCTTTTAATTCTTTTATCAAGTTCCCGTCCAGGTAAATGTCCACGGACTTCAGGGCAGCGGGTTCAATGCCCTTGATTTGCAGGACAATTTGGGTGCTGCCGACCCATATACGGTCGGCTTCGGGCGAGATAAACTTGACCTCCGGCGTTTGCGCCTCTAGCGGCAGGGTGAGGAATACCGCCAGGAGTCCTGTTAACAGCAGCACAACCGAAAAACAACTAATTTGTTTGATTCTATCCTGGTTTATCATTGTCGTTTTACCCGTTCTCCTTTATTGGCCCATGGCTTTGTATATTGCTTTCCTGAATTCCGGGTTCACCGGGGCGCCGCAGCTTTCCGCTTTTTCCAGGTAGAATAGAGCTTTCTCGTATCTTTTTGCCATGAAATTCAGGTTGGCAATATTAATATAGGCGTTCCCGTGTTGGGGGTTTATTCTTATAGCCTCCAGGTACTCGTCTAACGATTCTTTGTATTTCTTAATTTTAAAGAGAATATTACCGTGAACATAAAAGAAATCCGCGGGAATTTCCGACGCCTGGGGAATAGGTTCCTTCATTCTCTGGTTTATTTCATCGAGGGTTTTTTGCGCCATGAAAATCTGTTTATCGAACTCGCCGGTTTGACCGGATCCTGACTTAGCGTTTAACGCCTGCGTCTTTTTTTGAATATCTCTCAAGGTTTCTTCAGCGGCCATTTTTTCTTCTCTCAGCTTATCCATGTATTCCAGTTTTGTGGATACTTCGATGTCAGCAAGGACTTTATAATTCTTCTTTGCGATTTCGATGTGTTCCAGGGCTTTTAAATAGTCGCCTTCGTCATAACATATCCGGCCCAGGTAATAATCGGCAGTGGCATATTGAGGAAATTTTTCAAGGCAATCAGTGAAGGATTCTTTGGCTTTATTAAATTTCCCATCTGAAAACAGTTGCTCGCCTTTGTAAAAGAGGCGGGTGGCAATCTTAAACTTATCGGTCTCATTCTCGTTCAGCATGAAGCGTTTCTGGCCGAAAGCCGTTCCTCCGCTGAAGAGGCTGATTGTAATGAATATAATCAAAACCAACGTTGTTGTTTTCATTGTCTTCATGATGTACTCCCAATTTTATATTTGTTTTTTCCGTGCTATTATACTATAAATACGGAAAAAAGAAAAAAAATCGGACGTTGGTCTTTATATCTTTATTGAAAGGTCACGAAGAGAAGAACCAGGCATGAGGCCCGGGAGAACGGATATTCCATCCCCCTGTTCTCCCAGGGCCTCACCCGGGCGTGTCAAGGAATACAACGCATTACCGGGGCAGGATATGAATGGTAATGTCTTTAGGTGTTGTATTCCCGTTCTGGTCGGTAACCAGGAAATTGAGCGTAAAGTCTCCTTTAAAGCCGGGACCGGGTTGCCAATAAAAAATTCCGTTTGCCGCATCGAAAGTAGAACCAATGGGAAGATCGGAAAGCAGGGCCGCTCGAGATTGTGAATTTGCTTCCACTACGCGCAGTTTCAGATAATCCAGCGCCTGGATTTCAATTGGAGATTCCCCATTGCCTGTCATTATCTCGATCGATTCATTATAATTATCGACAGGGATTCGAGGTGATTTGTTATTGAAGGGAACGCCGGCGTCAGCCCTGGTTTTTGCAGTATCTGTATCTTGCTGCGTGGGATCGCCGCTGCTTGAATTCAGGACACTAAAATACCTGCTGCCGATTCCTTCGGTGTGCCCCGCGGAATCCCGTACAAGCCAGGAAATCGTATGCAGCCCATCCTTGTACTTTCTCGTATCCAGCACATAGTACCCGACGGCGCCCATACTGTTGGCAAACCCGGGGAATAGGGTCGCAATGTCATCCCGATATTGATTGTATTTGGGATGTCCGAGGTTTACACCATCCACCCAAACAAAAATCGTTGAGCCATCAGCGGGGATGCTATTGGGAAGCGGCGTAAGCGCCCAGCCAAACACTACAAACCCTTTCCCGGAAGCGGTTCCACCCTGGTCGGGAGTATCAAGGGCGCCAAAGGGTTTTTCCGCATTCAAATTATCGCAATGGATGCTTTTAATATCCAGGGTCGTCGTGTGACCGGCGCTATCGGTCGCTTTCGCATGAATTTTATAGGTCCCGTTCCCGTTATTGGGCAAGTAATTGGTCAAAAGCATATACCCCCAACCCGCACTGAAATTGTGGGGATAATCGGGAAAGGAAGGAACGATATCGGGCCTTGCCCCTTCTACAAATGTGGCTTTACCGATATAAACCAGGCTTTTATCCTCATCTTCATAATACAATTTCACCGCATCGATACGGACATCATCCAGGGCCCATCCCGTTACCGGGACACTCCCGGAAACCGTCGCATTATCCAATGGCGTATCGAAACATCCAATCGGCGCGCGATCTTCATCGGCTGTTTTCACTTTCAGGTACACGGTAATGGCTGCTGTTTGGTCCGGGTTCTCGGTATTTTGTACGGTAATTGTACCCGTATAATCTCCTGCTTCCAGTCCGGTCGGGTCGATATTCACTTTAATAACGCCGTAATCTTCCCCTTCGGTGGGAGTAAATGTGATCCAGCCCGCATCCGCAGTAACAGCCCATTTTAATACGCCGCCGCCGTGATTGGAAACAGCGAGGCATTCGGTTTCGGGTATTTCTCCGCCCAGGATATAGGCAAAATTTAATTTGTCGCGATTCACATCCAGGACCGGCGGGTTCTCCGCCGCTTTAATTGTAAAGGTCGAATCGCTCGTATCCGAAGGCGTTCCGCTTACATCGCGCACGCGTACCAGGCATTTATCGGAAATCGTATCCGGGACTGTCCACGAATACTTGTTTTCGTTTTTAACCGGGGAATGACCCCGGGGCTTTGACAAATCCCCGTGTTTATTTGGGGTGGACTCGGTGATAACGATCCAATTGGCGCCGTTGTCGATGGAGTAATGGATTTGAACATTTTGAATATCCCCGGTGCATGTCCATTGTATGAAATAAGCAGAGCCAACGATCCATTCTTCGCCGCCATTGGGAGCAACGACAGTGATCGAAGGTGCTTCGCCTTTTACGATTTTAAACACGGAATCGCTGGTATCGGAAGTTGCTCCGCTTAAATCGCGTACGCGCACCAGGCAGTTATCGGAAATTGTATCCGGGACTTTCCACGAATACTTTCCACCTTCACACTTAAGCGAAGAAAGACCCCTGGATTTAGATAAATCCTCGTCTTCATTTGGGGTGGACTCGGTGATAAGGGTCCAATTGGCCCCGTTATCAATGGAGTAATCGATTTGGACATATTCAATATCCCCGGTGGTTGTCCACTGGATGAAATAGGAAGAGTCAACGCTCCATTCCTCGCCGCCATTGGGAGCAACGACCGTAATCGAAGGCGCTTCGGCTTCTGTGATTTCAAACACGGAATCGCTGGTATCGGACGGCGTCCCGCTTACATCTCGTACGCGTACCAGGCATTTATCGGAAATGGTATTTGGAACTTCCCATTCATACGAATTTTCACATTTAACCACAGAAAGCCCCCGGGGTTTTTTCAAGCTCTCGCTGATACTTGGGGTAGAGTCGGTGATAAGTATCCAATTGGCGCCATTGTCGATGGAGTAATGAATTTGAACATTATCAATATTACCCTTAGCCATCCATTGGAGGTACTGGGTAGAGCCTACGCTCCATTGTTCGCCGCCATTGGGAGTATAGACATAAATCTCCGGTTCGTCGGCTGCGATGATTTTAAACACCTCATCGCTGTTATCCGAAGGCGTCCCGCTCACGTCTCTCACTCGCACCAGGCAGTTATCGGAAACAGTATCCGGGAGTTCCCATTCATACGAGTTTTCACATTTTACCCCAGAAAGGCCCCGGGGTTTTTTCAAGCTCTCGCTGATACTTGGGGTGGAATCGGTGATAAGGATCCAATTAGCGCCGTTGTCAATGGAGTAATGGATTTGAACATTTTCAATATTACCCTTGGCAAGCCATTGGATGTACTCGGTAGAACCGACATGCCATTCTTCACCGCCATTGGGACTATAGACAGTAATCTCCGGTTGTTCTTCGGCGACGATTCTAAATTCACAATCGCTGACATCGGAAGGCGATTCGCTGACATCCCTCACGCGCACCAGGCATGTATCGGAAAGGGTATCCGGGACGACCCACTCAAATGATTTATCACACTTAAGTGAAGATAAACCCCTGGGTTTTGACAAATCCCCGCTGATATTGGGGGTGGAATCGGTAATAACGATCCAATTGGCCCCGTTGTCGATGGAGTAATGGATTTGAACATTCTGTATATCGCCGGTGGATGTCCAGGTAATAGCCTGGGATGATCCAGCGGCCCATTCTTCACCGCCATTGGGAGAAGTAACGGTAATCGTTTTTATCTCATCCTCACTATAAAGAGGAAGGTTGACATACAGTACACTTAAAAATAACACAGTTAACATCATAAAAATTTTTGTAACTTTCATAATAACCTCCTGGATGCAATGCAGCACTTTTCATGCCAGGATAGAAACACAAAAAAAGATAAACGCCTGTATCGATTTTATGAAAATAGCGTTTCCGGGGATATTTAAAATATTTCAAAAAGAGAAACAAAGGCCGGATAGGGTTAAAAGTACCTTTTCAACTTTACAAAGTGTAAAGTAGAAGCAGCAATTTAAATAAGCCGCGGACAAAAGCAGCCCACGAATGACACGAATGACCACGAATTAAAAAAGCACTCGCCCACGTAACGGTGATTACACGTTACAGCGATTTACACAGATTATCGGGAAAATACTTTGACTGTCCCGAAAGCACCCCTGACTCTTTGCCGCCAGGAAACACGGTGACGCGCCTGGGGGACAGCGCGGTGACATGCTGACGCGTTGAGGTTTGGCTTATTTCACTTTCAATGGGATTTCGGCGCCATTTTCTTTATTTCCGCGGCTGAAAGCCCGGTATACTTCGCTATGGTTTCTATAGGCATTCCATCTTCCAACATCCTGGCGGCGGTTTCTTTTGCATTTTCGCGCAGCCCTTTTGCATATCCTTTTTTAAGTCCTTTTGCCAACCCTTCTGCCATTCCTTTTTCCAAACCTTTTGCCATACCTTGTTCAAGCCCTCTTTTCGCAGCATTTCTGTCTATGTCTCTTTCCCATATGGCCATATATTCCATTATATTTTCCTCCTCTGCTTCTTTCATGACTTCTTTTATTTGTTC
>JAUPLE010000392.1 GCA_030837085.1 Acidobacteriota bacterium
GATGTGATATTATGTTCCTTTAGAAAATGTCGTCAACTCCGATAAGCAAGACATTAAAACCATGGTGGATCTGGGCCGGTATTTTTCCATGTTTGCCCCGCGACAGAGCGGCAAAACAACATTTATCGAAGCATTATGCGAACAATTGCACCGGGATTCCACCTATATTGCTATCTTTTTAAGCTTCCAGGAGTACAAAAAACTGGACAAACCGGAATTTTATGCGGAAATCGACAAATATCTCTACGATCAATTGATCACAAGACTAAAACAAGTAAACTGCGATAAAACCGAAGCCGTTCAACAATTTCTTAACCGACACCATCTCACCAACAATATTTCTTTCAAAGCATTGTTCGAAGGATTAAACGGCATCCTCCAATTCAAAAAGATCGTCGTTTTTATAGACGAATTTGATGGGATTCCCCAAATCGAGTTGGAGAGTTTCCTGACTACTTTAAGGGAATTATATCAAAAGCATAAAAAAGTCACGCACAAAGCCCTCTATTCCATTGGGTTAATTGGAATTCGAAATATTACCAAACTTGTGGTAGGAGGAGTCTCGCCCTTTAATATCGCGGACCATGTGGAAATACCGCCGTTTTCCTTAAAAAATATCAGGGACCTTTATGCACAATATACGGAAGAAACCAACCAGCCTTTTACGGAAGAAGCGGTAAAAAAGATCCACGAAGAAACCGGCGGCCAAACCTGGTTGGTCAACCGGTTGGGCGCTATTTTGACCGTGGATGTCAAACCGGAAACAGTGGAACCCATCGATGAAAAGGATGTAGATACGGCCATACAACTCCTGCTGGATGAGAAAAATGACCACTTCGACAACCTGTATGAGAAAGCCAAACTGTACAAAGAGACATTCGTTGAGATAGTTTTCGATAATGTCAAATATAGGGTAGACAATCAAGACCAAAGTTGGTTAGAGCAATACGGGCTAATTAAGAAAAAAGAAGCCAAAGCGGTAGTGGCCAATAATATTTATAAAAGGAGATTTACCGAAACCTTTTTCACTGAGGCGGACATTGATGAAAATATTATAACGCAAGTGGTTGGGCAAACGGGAGACAGTCTAAATATGGAAAACATTCTCCTGGATTTTGCTAAATATATCACCCAGATCGGTGTCCGGGCATTTTATCAAGAGGATAAACCCTATGAAAAAGTGGGACAATTTCTGTTGACCGCGTGGCTCTACCAGTTTGTCAGGGGAGGGGAAGGGGAACTCCATTATGAAATTGTGACCGGATTGGGAAGAATGGATATACTTTTATCCCATAGAGGCAAGAAATATATTATAGAAACCAAAGTAAATCGCTATGATGACATTTCAACGATATTGGGAGAAGGTATTATCCAGGTGTCCCTAAAATATTTGGCCACCGAGGGAGTAGGTGAGGGGTATCTGGTTATTTTCGATACCCGGACGCCCGTGGGCGTTTCCTGTAAACCTCAATATCACGAGGACGGCGACAAAAAGGTGACCAGCTTCACCATCGGTATCGGTCGAAATGATTAAAAGCGGGAGCGTTTATACTTCGCCGTGAGATATCAACCGGCAGCCGCTGAAAAGCAATACCAGTTTTTTCAACGTGGTATGGCCGATGGCTTTTTTAAATTTATCATCCAGGCAATAGCGGTTTAACTGCGCTTCCGCTTTTTCCTTTACCTCTTTTATATTTTCCGGCGTCAATTCTTTCTTTTTGGCTGGGGGTTTGATGTATTTGATTTCGATAAGGTAGGAATATTTCAATTGAGGATATTGAACCAGGAACGGTTCCAATACCAGGTCGGCATATCCCTTTTTCAGCTCTTTTTCCGAAGACACCAGGTATAAATCGGATAAGCCCAGGTAAACATTCAAAAACGCCTGGATGGCTTTTTCACCCGTGATTAAATCCCTTATTCCCATCGATATTTCCATCTTTTGGACAAGGTATTGGATTAAAGGTTTCCAATTTCCGGTGAATCAAGACAATGACTCCTGACCCCTAATCCCCTAATCCGTTTTTTTTTATTTATCGTATTGCTTTTTTAATTTATCCATTATAAAATGTTCTCTAATAAGTAATAAGGCTTATTTGATGAGATTAACATGACGATACCGAACATATTAACAATAGGACGTATAGTACTGGTTCCGATATTCCTGGTGATACTCCTCACAGAGATGCATAACAAGGAGATCATCGCTTTTTTGATTTTTTTAGTGGCGTCCATAACCGATGCCGTTGACGGTTATTTTGCCAGGAGATTGAACCAAATCACGGAGTTGGGAAAATTTCTTGACCCGCTGGCTGATAAATTGTTAATTGCGGCGGCTCTATTGGCCCTGGTAAGCCAGGGATACGTCGAAGCCTGGATAGCAGCGGTTATTATTCTAAGAGAAATTTTTATAACTGCTTTCAGGTTCTATTTCCTGGTGAAAGAAAATACTTTTTCAGCCTCCTGGATCGCCAAGAAAAAAACGCTCTTTCAAATCATCGCGGTATCGTTGTTGATTTTGCATCCCAGGCTGCCGTATGCGAAAACCATTCTAGAGATCGCTACTTATATTCTTTATTTTGCTTTGTTTTTGACTGTTTACAGCGGTATAGAATATATTATTAAATATACGAAAGTTGATTCCGTGAAAGAATAGCCATGCCTTACAAAAAGTATCCTTTATTAAACAAAAAGAATTTAAAGACCGTTCCCATCAAGGAAAGGAAGTCTCTAGTAGATATCAAGGATTTCGGTACGCCCGTAACCGAGGGTGCTGCTTTTACTGATTTTATGGAATCGCTGCCTAATTTTTTAGCTGCCAGGGATTTGAAGGAGTTTATCGGCCATATGAAAAACGCGCGGAAGCAGGGGAAACCAATTATTTTCGGGATGGGTGCGCATGTAGTCAAAGTGGGATTAAACCCGGTGATTATCGATTTGATGGAGCGGGGATGGGTTTCGGCATTGGCGGTAAACGGGGCCTTTATGATCCATGATTTTGAGATTGCTTTTTGTGGGGGAACTTCCGAGGATGTGGCGGAAAATTTGCATAAAGGGAGTTTCGGCAATGCAGCGGAGACCGGGATATTTTTAAACATTGCCATGAAAGAAGGCAATACCGCCGGCCTTGGCGCCGGGGAAGCAGTAGGGCAATACTTGTTAAGCGCCAAATTTCCTTTTAATAAGCGCAGTGTATTGTATAAAGCTTATAAATTGAATATCCCGCTGACCATTCACCCGGCCATTGGCGCGGACTTTATTCACTTTCATCCGGGTTTCGACGGAGCCGTGGTGGGGGCATTGGCGGAAAGGGATTTCTTATTGTTTGCTTCGGTGGTGAGCCAGTTGAGCGACGGGGGGATTTTTTTCAATATCGGTTCCGCGGTGGTTTTGCCCGAGGTGTTTTTAAAAGCGGTGGCTTTTTGTACGGGGCAGGGGATAGAGATGAAGAATTTTTATACGGCGGTGTTTGATTTTAACCGGCAGTACCGTTCGGCGGAGAATGTGACGGGCCGGCCGGTGTTAAATGGAGGAAAGGGGTATTATTTTGTAGGGCATCATGAGATTATGGTGCCGCTGTTGGCGGCGGCGTTATTGAATTCTTAAATAGTTCACTCGTTTTTTACTCTTTCTTCCTATTTTACAATCTACCGAGGGAAAGAATAATCCATATAGAACATAAATCAATACGATTTAAGCATTGTGTGATATATAGGATGTCCTTTGTGGTATGTAAGATATTCTATGCGATACCGAGAAAGTATTTCGCAGTACTGAGTAAGGATCGTGTAATGCTGAGGAAAGATCATGTAGTGCTGAGGAAGGATTATGTAATACTGAGGAAAGATCATGCAGTACTGAGGAAGGGTTATGTAATACTGAGGAAAGATCATGTAGTGCTGAGGAAGGATTATGTAATACTGAGGAAAGATCGTGTAGTACTGAGGAAGGGTTATGTAAAACTGAGGAAAGATCATGTAGCACTGAGTAAGGATTGCATAATACCGAGCAAGTATTCTTTAGCACTGAGGAAAGACAATACAATGCTGAGTAAGTGATCAAGAATACGGGAGTAGTCCATTTCAATACAGAAGATATATAATTGAATGCTTATTGTGTATAATTGAGTGCAAATATGGTTGAAATGGATGCCTTTAAAGGTGTATGGAAATGAAAGAGATATTGAAGCCTATTTTATCCGTGTGTTTCTGTGATACTGTATGCAAACTCCTGGTTTTTTTGGCAAGGATTTTTGCCATGGAATGCTCGTCGCCCCAATAAGGGCGACGAAAAATGGCCCGTAGGGCCTTCTTGGGTTGCGGGCGCCGCC
>JAUPLE010000007.1 GCA_030837085.1 Acidobacteriota bacterium
GTCCTGGAAAACAACGCCTTCGAAGCTATCCCCGGCGGAAAGGAATTCGCATCCAAAAAAATCTACATGATGGCCGACTTCGAACCGGGTAAAATACTCATCGGCGCCCAGACCGACGGTTTTTACCTATATGATGGAGAAAAGGCGACCCCTTTCGCAGCCGACCGGTTGAATGTTATCAACGAACACTACCTTACCCACGGCATCCGTTTATCTTCCGGGGATTTCGCCCTGGCCACCTTTCTCGGGGGCCTTTTCATTATCGACAACCGCGGCAGTGTGAAACATGTATTCGACAAATCCTCCGGCCTCCAGGATAATACCGTGTGGTATGTTTTCGAGGATTTCCAGGGAAACCTGTGGCTGGCCCTCGACAAAGGAATAACAAAAATCGAAGCCGCTTCCCCCTTTTCTATCTATGACGAGACCCATTCGAACCTGCCCGGGCAGGTGTTGTCGGTGACGAGACACGGCCCGGACAACACACTGTATGCCGGCGCCACCACCGGGTTGTATTATCTTACGGATACAGGGGAATTTCTACCTGCGCCGGGGATATCCGGGGAATGCCGCGCGCTGCTCTCCACCGGCGATTCGCTCCTGGCCGCCGCAAGCACCGGTATTTTCCAGGTTGAAAAGAACGGGAACCGGTTGATCGCTAAGGAGCATACCTATGTCTTACACCAATCGCGCTCCAATCGGAATCGTATCTGGGCCGGGCAGATGAACGGCCTGGCGTCGTTGGTCCGAAGTAACAAAAATGACGAAACCGCGCAGTGGACAATGGAACAAAGGTTTGAAAATATCCCCCACGAAATAATGACCATTGCCGAAGACGCAAACCAGGACAAAAACGGGGACCTGTGGCTGGGGACCCTGACCAAAGGAGTTTTAAAAATTGCGATCTCTCCCGGCGGCGCGCTTCAACGACCCGTAGTTACCGTGTATGACCAGGCAAACGGTTTGCCCCCGGACGCGGTGTATGTTTTCCGGGCGGCCGGGCATATCATGTTCGCCACCCCAAAAGGGATATTCCGCTTCCGTGACAAAGACAAAAGCTTTGTTCCCGACGCGACGTTGGGAGAGGAATTCGCCGGCGGTGAAAACGGGAGAAGTGTATTCTACATCGTGGAAGACAAAAATAAACATATCTGGTTCCATTCCAAATCCAGGAATATCCTGGCCGTTCCACGGCCCGACGGGACGTACCAACTTTATAAAAAACCCTTTCTCAGGATTCCCCTGACCCAGGTGAACGATTGCTATCCCGATGGGGATGTCGCCTGGTTTGCCAGCCTGGACGGGTTGATCCGTTACGATACAGCCGTAAAAAAGAACTGCGATCTCGATTTCCAGGCCCTTATCCGCAAAGTATGGATTAATGAAAAATTGGTTTTTGACGGTTATAAATCCGCTAACAAACCAGGGACTCCCGTTATCATTATTCCTTTTAAAGACCGAAATCTCCGCTTTGCCTTTGCCGCCCCTTTTTTCGAGGCGGAATCCGAAACCCTGTACCAATGTTTCCTGGAAGGATACGACAGCCGTTGGACCGCCTGGACTGGGGAACCCTGGAAAGATTATACCAACCTCGATGCCGGGGTCCACAAGTTCCGCGTGCGGGCGAAAAATGTGTACGGCAATATAAGCCGTGAAGACTCCTTTCAATTTAAAATACCGCCCCCCTGGTACAACACCTGGTGGGCCATTTCAATATATACCCTTGCCGGTATCCTCATGGTCTTTCTAATCGTGAAGTGGCGCTCCCGGAAGCTGTTGAAGGAAAAGCAAATCCTTGAACAAATCATCGCTCAACGTACAAAGGAGATCAAAGACAAAAACCTGCAATTGGAGGAACAGTCGGAAAAGCTTGAGGAGATGGATAAAATAAAATCCCGTTTCTTTGCCAACATTTCCCATGAGTTCCGCACCCCCCTCACATTGATCATGGGGCCGCTGGAAAAGATATTGTCCCGATACCGGGAGAAGGAAGAGGAAAAAGACCTGAAGTTGATGCTTCGAAGTTCACGGCGGCTCCTGGGCTTGATCAACCAACTGCTGGAACTCTCGAAATTCGACAGCGGCAAAGTCCAATTAGAGGTTTCCCGGCAGAACCTGGTCACTTTTTTAAAAGGGATAACCGCTTCCTTCGAGATACTGGCCGACCGGCGGGAGTTGGATTTGAGATTCCGGGCGGAAGAGGAAGATCTTACCCTTTACATCGATCTCGCAAAGATGGAAGAGGTCATGTGCAATCTCCTGGGCAACGCCGTCAAATTCACGCCGGCCGGGGGAAGAATAACCGTGTCGGTAAAAAAGAGTCCCGAAAACGTGGAAATATCCGTCGCCGATACCGGGCCCGGGATCCCGCGGGAGCAGTTGGACCATATTTTCGACCGTTTTTACCAGTCGGACAGTACCCATGAACATCACCGGAAAGGGTCTGGCATCGGCTTGGCCATCGCAAAAGAGCTGGTGGAACTCCACGGGGGGGAAATAAGCGTCCGCAGTATCGAAGGTGAAGGAACGGAATTTATCATCCGTTTACCGCGTGTCCCGGCTGGCGTTAAAGGGGGCGTCCCCGCCGACTATAAACAAAAGGAGCGGGCCTATGAGCCGTTGTTTGATGTGGATATTGGGGAGGAAGAAAAAGAGGAACCCGGGCCGGAAACGTTAACAACGGCGGACGCGGATGGAAAACACATGGTCCTGGTGGTGGAAGACAGCGCGGATATGCGGGCTTACATCAGGGGAACCCTTGAGCCGTTTTATACCGTCGTCAATGCCGTGGACGGCAAAGACGGTATCGAAAAAGCGCGGGAATTTATTCCCGATCTTATTATCAGCGATATTATGATGCCGGGGGTGGACGGGTGTCAATTGTGCCGGGTGTTGAAAAGCGCCAGGGAAACCAGCCATATCCCCATCATATTGCTGACCGCCAAAGCGTCCGAGGCTAATATCTTAGAGGGTTTGGAGACCGGCGCCGACGATTATATCACCAAGCCTTTCAGCACCAGGATATTGTGCGCCCGTATCAAAAACCTCATCGACTTGCGCCGTCACCTGCAGGAAACCCTTAACCGGGAGATGACCTTTCAGCCCGCTAAAATATCCGTATCCCCTATCGATAAAGAATTTCTTCGCGATTTGCAGAAGGTGATCGATGAGAATATAACGAACCCGGATTTTAACGTGGAAGATTTGAGTAAGAAGCTTTATATGGGGCGGACCACGTTGTACAGGAAAATCCAGGCTTTAAGCGGCGAATCTCCCACCGATTTTATCCGCTCCTATCGCTTGAAACAGGGGGCGGAATTATTGAAAAAGAAAAACATCAGCGTCCTCGAGGCGGCGTTTGAGGTTGGATTTTCCAGCTCCAATTATTTTTCCAAGTGTTTTAAGAAGAAGTTTCACCAGTTACCCACCGCGTTCAAGGAAACGGAATTGTCTTAGGCAAAACTCTTGCCATTTAGCCGTTTTCTTACTTTAAACCGCATTTTGGAACGAAATTACTGGGAGTGGAACGTACGTACTCTTTTTTCATGTATGATGGAACGATTTTACCCTTCATTTCGGAACGCCATTACCCTTTTCCCAATAGTATTTATAACATAATATAGGCGTATCGTTCGACAGGCGAAAAAAAAGTTTGTTGATCGAACAACTTGCGCAAGGGAATGTGTGGTTTGGTGTATCGGAAGGGTTTTAAAAGTATAGCCCGGGAAAACTTTCAGGAATATAAAACTAAAAATAGGAGAAATTAAAATGAAAACTAAAGTATGTAAGGTTATTTTAATATTTGTGTTGGTTATGGGTTTTGGCCTCTGTTTGTTAAATGGCGAGGCTCATGAGTGGAAGCTTGATGAAACATGTGGTACTACTGCCCATGAATTCGGCATTGTTGGCACATTGCATGGGGGTGCGGAATTCTTGCCGAATGGTGAGGGTGTTCATATC
>JAUPLE010000393.1 GCA_030837085.1 Acidobacteriota bacterium
GGCCTGGGGGGCTGTGTGGAATGATGAATGATGAATGATGAATGATGATAATTGGGGGAATTGGCGTCTTCTTTAGTTCCCCGCGCCGCAAGGCCTGAAAAAGCTTCTGATTTAACCGGTTCGGGAGATTTGCCGATGACCCCTTCCAGGTGCCGGGTCAGTTGATTTACCGTGGGATGCGAATATAAAACATTGGTCTTTAACTCAATGCCAAAAATCTCCCCCAATTTTTTGGATAATTCAATGGCCAATATCGAGTCTAATCCCAAATCCAGGAAGGTTTTAGTCTCACTGATCGCCTCTACTCCAGTATAAAGCACCCCTGCCAACGCCTCTTTAATTTTTGTTTTTATACTTGCATCCATTGCTTTTGTCGGTAAGACAACCTCCTGGGGCTTATTAAGCAGAACCGGGACGCTTTCTTCCCGGGGACCTTCATCCTTTCTCTTCAAGATAAGCCTGGACCTGTCCGAAATTTTCATCGCCTCATGATATACATTTGCAGTCTCGCGAACCTGGCGAACCTGGGGCCAGTACCTTTTTCTCTCAAACGGGTAAGTGGGCAAGGAAATACGCCTGGCCCTGCTCCCATCACCTCCGCTGTTCCCGGCATGCAGCGAAGACCAGTTGATCCTTTCACCCGCCAACCACGACCGGGCCAACCCGGCCAACTTTCCCCGGTCGCCCTGCACAGCAGCCCTTTCCTCCAGCACCTCTTCGCCCCGGCAAAAACGTTCCAGTTTATCAATAACCTCATCCGGACAAGCGGCCACTATTGCTAACCGTTCTTCCATTTCCTCGCGCCCCACCTGTAAAGTATAAGCCAGATCGCTGAAATTAATCCCGGTAGAGTCGGTTTTTAGGAAATCGGCAACGCGGCGGGCATGAGCGATTAACCTATCCCTGTTCCTGGCAGAAAGCACAATAAGCTGAACTCCTTGCGCCAGGGGACCGGTTTCCCCGAAACTATGTCTGGGGTCTTCGTATTCTTCCAAAACAACATGGGCATTGGCCCCACCGAATCCAAAGGAACTAACCCCGGCCCGCCTGGGAATAACCCCATATTGCCCATCCACAGGATTCTCCCAGGGGATGTTTTCTCGTACGAAATAAAAGGGAGTGCCCTCTAGTTGAATATAAGGATTGATTTCTTTTAAATGAATATTACCGGGCAGGATTTTATGTTTCATGGACAGCAGCACTTTGAGCACCCCGGCGGCACCAGCCGCCGATTCCAGGTGGCCGATGCTGGTCTTAACTGTGCCGATACCGGTGCGGTGCTCGCCTGTCCAGGCGCGCCCACTTCTGCGGTACAACTCTTCGAAGGCTTTTTTAATACCGTTTATTTCAATGGGATCTCCCAACTCAGTGCCGGTGCCGTGGGCTTCAAGGTAACTGACCGTATAAGGATCGACCTGGGCCGCTGTAAAGGCTTCAATTAATAATTCCGCCTGGGCATTGACGCTGGGGGCGGTTAAAGAAGCGGTTCGGCCCCCATGGTTGACTGCCGTACCCCTGATGGTCGCATAAATATGATCGCCGTCTTTTAATGCTTCATTCAAAGGCTTTAATAAGAACGCGCCGGCGCCCTCGCCCCGGACATAACCGTTGGCCCCCCGGTCAAACGCCCGGCTTCGACCGTCAGGCGATAAAACTTCCGAACTGGTTAAACTAAAGTAATAGGCCCGGCTGCAAAGAATATTAACGCCCCCGGCAATGGCCAATTGACATTTACCGCTTCTCAAAGCTTCCACCGCATGGTGGATGGCAACCAGCGAACTTGAACAGGCTGTATTTATAGAAATACTGGGCCCATGCAGGTTGAGCGTATAAGATATCCGGTTAGCCAATATCGAATGATCTATCCCGGTAATGACGTGAGCATCCATCTTATCGGTGTTATCCCGCAATACATCATAATAATCGTTGCCGGCCACGCCTACGAACAAGCCCGTATGGCTCCCGGCTAAATCCGAAGCTTTATACCCGGCATCCTCGATAGCCTGCCAGGTTATTTCCAGGAATATGCGCTGCTGGGGGTCCATCAACACCGCTTCACGGGAGGAAATATTGAAAAATTCCGCATCGAATTTATCCACATCCTTGAGAAAACCACCCCATTGAGCCCGGATGGCCGCCGGTTCATCTACCGACTCCCCACGGTACCCCAGGGATTGCCACCGCTCCGGGGTGATTTCAGTAACCAGGTCCTTACCTTCTTCCAGGTACTTCCAGAAGGTTTCCAGGTCCTCTGACTGGGGCATTATCCCACTAATCCCGATTATGGCAATGGGTTCCTGTTTTTCACCCGGGGCCACTTGAAATGAAGACAGCCGATGCCCGGAAAGAGGTTCACCAGGTTCTATGAGTTCACTGGGGACACAGGGGACACTCGGTGTGCTCGCCAGGACCGCAGCCTGGTAAAACTGGGCAATGGGTTCTTTATACTTTTCCCATAAAAATTGGGCAATAGACCCGATAGTAGAATATTCGAAAAACACATCCGGGGTAACGGAAATTTGATACCGGGCATTGATCTTCTGCGACATCTCCGTGAAACTGATGGAATCAAAACCGAATTGACTCATGTTCTTATCGAAGGCGATATTACTTTCCGGGATTTTTAACAGTTCAGATACCAGGCCCAGTAGATCTTTTTGAAATTGTTCCCAGGAATCAACCGGAACTGCATGCCGAACTGCAGGCTCCTGCGGCGAAGCTTCATTGAATTTTAAAGATTTTTCGATCTTTTCCCGTTCGCCTTCCACCAGACCCCATTGACTCAACGATTGAGTAAGCCCCATTTCAAAGGCGCGGAGCCCGGTTTCCGTATCCATGACAGCAATGCCTTTGACATTGGTAAGCATTTCTTCAAATCGTTTATCCATTTTCATACCGCCATCTTTCCATAGGGGCCAGTTGATGGCGAGAGTTTTGCCGCTCCGTTGGCCTTTTGCCCGCAGCCCTTCGCGCCAATGGGCAAAATGGTCCAAAAAGCTGTTGGCGTATCCGTAATCGCACTGTCCGATATTTCCCAACACCGCGGTCAACGATGAAAACAGTACAAAGAAGTCCAGGTTCTCATCATGGGTAGCTTCATCCAGGTTTACAGTTCCGTATACCTTTGGAGCCAACACCATGTCCAGTTCTTCCAAGGTTTTATTAATCAAAAAAGTATCCCGAAGCACGCCGGCGCTGTGAATAATGCCGTTGATCCGTCCGAACCTGTCCTTTGCGCCGTATATGAGATGCTATACTTCGGGATAAACTGCGATATCGGTTTTAATGTAAAGTACTTCAGCCCCAAGGGATTCCAATTCCCCAAGGATGGACTTTTTTCCCTCGGTCAAATCGGAACGGCCGCACAACACAAGCCGCGCCTTGAAGTGCCGGGCCAGGCGCC
>JAUPLE010000036.1 GCA_030837085.1 Acidobacteriota bacterium
AAGAGCATGCGTTAAAAACGCCTGATCATATAGCCCTCGTAGGGGCGGGCGCTGTATAGACGTTGCGGGCAACGTCTCGACAAACAACCGATCGCCAATTAAATGAACAATCCGGTCGCCTTGCCGGATTATTAATCGAAAAAGGCGTCCTGGCAGACAGTATCGTAGCCATCATGATGGAATGTTCCATTGAAATAATAATTGGAATTTTAGGAATATTAAAAGCCGGGGGCGCATATCTGCCTATTGATCCCGAATACCCCCAGGAACGGATTGACTATATGTTGAAAGATAGTAAGGCAACGATTTTATTGGGAATGGAAGAATACCGGAAGGATATAATTGTTAATTGTCAATTGTTAATTGTTAATTGTAAACTAAAAAGCCTGCGCTCAATGAAGGCGCCGCTTCATCATTCATCATTCATCATTCAGCATTCGAATCAGCTTGCCTACATCATATACACCTCCGGTTCCACCGGGCAGCCCAAAGGCGTAATGGTCCAACATCGATCATTTATAGATTTTACCCTTTGGGCCGTGGAAGTATTTGAGCACCGCCCTGGTTACCGGGTGCTGTTGTCCAATTCGTATGCCTCGGATGGGGCGATTCAGCAGATATTCCCACCCCTGGTAAGCGGGGGGATTCTGCATTTGATCGACAAGGAATTACGCCTGGATGCGAGCCGGTACCTGGAGTATTTAAAGAGAAATAGGATTAACAACATCGATGAAGTGCCGGCATTGATGAATGAGTTATTGACATTGATGGATTCCCGGGAAATGGAGGAAATGCTGCCAGATTTAACCTGTTTGTGTTTGGGCAGCGAATATGTGCCCATGGAACTGGTAAAAAAATGCCGGAGGTATTTGAATCGCAGCGGGCGTATTATTAATGCTTATGGACCGGCGGAAGCGTCGGTGGAGGCTACTTTTTATTATTTTGACGGCGCTTCGGATAGTGAAGAATCGTTAATCGGGAAGCCCCGGTGGAATACGCGCGTGTCTATTCTGGATAAGATGGATCATTGCTGTCCCATTGGTGTTGCTGGTGAAATATGCATCAGTGGTGAGGGGTTGGCCAGGGGCTACCTCAATCAACCGGAATTAACCGCAGAGAAGTTTAGCAAAAGTTTTTCAGGAGGTGTAGGGGGGTGGTTTTACAAAAAAGCCCCCCTGCTTTACTACACCGGTGACCGGGGGTGTTGGCTCCCGGACGGCAATATCCGGTTCCTCGGGCGAATCGATGACCAGATCAAAATCAGGGGGTACCGGGTAGAATTAAAAGAAATCGAGAATGTATTAAAAAACCATAATGCAATTAAGGATGCAGTTGCGCTCACCATGCACAACCTGGAGGGGGAAATTGAAATATGCATCTATTATGTTTTAAATATGGGGGAGAAACCCCAGGTGCGGGAATTCCTGGCGGGGCGATTGCCTTCGTATATGATGCCGTCTTATTTGATGGAACTGGAAAAAATTCCGCTGACTCCCAATGGGAAGCTAGATAAAAAAGCCTTGCCGCAACCGAGTAAGCAGGTAGGTGAGGAGTACGTCCCCCCGGCCAGCGACCTGGAGAAGAAACTGGCTTTCATCTGGGCGGAAGTATTGAACCGGGCCCCGGAGACCATTGGTGCGCTGGACAATTTTTTCACATTGGGCGGGCATTCCTTAAAAGCCATGGTGCTTACTTCGAAAATACATAAAGAATTAAATGTCAAAGTTCCGCTGGCGGAAATATTTGAGACCCCCACGGTCAGAGAATTAACCGTCTATATACAAAAGGCCGATGCGGAAACTTATGATTCCATTGATCCGGTGGAAGAAAAAGAATACTATGAATTATCATATGCGCAACGCAGATTGTGGATTTTGTGCCAATTTGAGGAGGACTCTTCCGCATATAATATCCCCGTAGCTGGGATTCTTACCGGGACCCTTGAACTGGACATTTTCCGACGCGCGACCCAGGCCCTGGTAAACCGCCATGAAAGCCTAAGGACTATTTTCATAAAGGTAGATGGGGAACCACGGCAGAAGATTCTCCGCGATTTTACGTATAACCTGGAAACCCTGGACTTCCGCTGCCTGGATGAAGAGGAAAGGATAAAAACCGCGCACCGGCTCTACCTGGAGATCGCCAATACAGTATTCGACCTGGAAAAGGGTCCCTTGTTCCGGCTGGCGATAATCCGGTTGGAGGAAGAAAAATATATCCTGGTTCATAATATTCATCATATTATCAATGACGGTTGGTCCCATGGTAATATTTACAGCGAATTTGTCACCCTGTACAATGCTTTTTGCCGGGGCAGCGGCAATCCCCTGTCGGAGCTGGAATTCCAATATAAAGATTATACCCAGTGGCACAACCGGTTGATCCGGGAAGGCTATTTTACCATGTCCGGGAAGTATTGGCTAGAAAAATTTAAAGATAAACCCAATGGCATTGAACTGCCCATCGATCATCCCCGGCCGCCGGTGCAAACCTTTAACGGTGGGCGTGTCGATTTTCTAATCGATTGCGAAAGAACGGAGCATTTGCGGCGACTATGCCGCACCGCGGACACAACTCTTTTTATGGGCCTGATAAACCTTTTAAATGTTTTCTTATACAAGTACACGGGGCAGCAGGATATCATTCTCGGGGCGCCCATCGCCAACCGCAAACTACCGGAGCTGTACCAAATCGTGGGTTTCCTGGTGA
>JAUPLE010000394.1 GCA_030837085.1 Acidobacteriota bacterium
CTGACTTCGGATTCGAAAATCGATGTAGAGTGTAGAGATGCTCAGGGCAGGGATCAGGCAGGATTTCGCGGAATTGGAAGGATGGTCTTCAGTGGTAAGCAATGTAAAAGAAGGGCTGAAAGAGGAGCAAGCCACAATTGCCCGGATTTGAAAGAAACCACTCTTAATCCCAATGCAATGGGAAATCCACAAATCTTTTATTCATATCTCAGTGCATTCACGGGATTGACTGCTGCAGCTCGAATTGCTTTGTAACTGACTGTCAGCAACGCAATAAGAAAAGCCAGAAGCCCGGCCAGGATAAAAGGCCAGGGTAATATTGTAATCCGGTAGGCAAAGCTCTGCAACCATTTGTGCATGGCATACCAGGCAATGGGCCAGGCAACGATATTCGCTAACAACACCCAGCGGGTAAATTCCTTTGATAATAGCAGTACGATTTCAGATGCAGATGCCCCCAGTACTTTCCGTATTCCAATCTCTTTGGTCCGCTGTTCGGCTGTAAATGCCGCCAATCCGAATAAACCAAGACAGGCTATGATTATGGCGAGAGAAGCAGCGATGAGAAAAATCTTTCCCAGCCTCATTTCTGTCTTATATAAACGATCAACATCTTCATCAAGAAACGAGTATTCAAACAATTGACCTGGAACAAGTTCTTGCCATTTATTTTTTATAAATCGGATAGCATCGGGAACATTATGGGGATTGATTCTAACTGAAAAATGTGAAAAGCCCTGGGGATAAATAAGCAGGGCCAGTGGTCTAATTTGCCGCTGCAAAGATTCAAAATGAAAATCTTCTACAACCCCGATAACGGTCCCTTTTGGATTGCCCCCAACGCTAAAATCCTTGCCAATCGCTGAAGCCAACGTCCAACCAAATTCGTTAACGGCGGACCGGTTTAAAATGAATGCTCTCTCAATATCACTGGGAAATTGCCTTGAGAAGTTTCGTCCCCCAATTAGCTTTATCCTGAAAGCCTCAAGGGAATCGGCGTCGACCATAAGGCAGGATATCATTGGGTACTCGTTAATCCCAACACCCTCATGCCAATAATTAGTATTATAAACACTGGTCTTTGCGGGGAAAAAATTTGAAGCGCAAACCGCTGAAATATCCGCATATTTTAAAAATTCGTTTTTAATCGTCTCGTATTTTTCCAACGCCAATTTACTATAAATCGGGATGTTTATAATGTTCTCTTTATCGTAGCCCAGTGTCTTGGTTTTTATATAATGCAATTGATTTGCAATGAGAATAGAACATATGACAAATACGATGGATATAATAAATTGAAACAATACAAGGGGTTTTCGCATACTGGAAATTTTCGAATCAATTTTAAAAATTCCTTTAAGGGCGTTAATTGGTTGGAACATCGCGATATGCAGCGCAGGGAAAATCCCTGAAAAAAGCCCCACCAGAAGCATAATGCCGATTATCCCTGGTAATATGAACAGGTTACTAAAATAATGAATCTCAAGTTTTTTAGCGGAAAGGGCATTAAAAATCGGCAGGAATAATTCTACCAGGAACACGGCGAGTATCATTGCTATTATAGCAAAAAGGAATGATTCTCCCAGGAATTGTTTGATCAACTGCGGCCGGGTTGCACCCAGAATTTTTCGCAGGCCCACCTCTTTGGCGCGGTTGACATACCTGGCAGTGGCAAGATTAATATAATTTAAGCAGGCAATCAAAAGAATAAACAGGGCGATGACTGAAAAAATATAGATTGTTCCCATTGTACGGTTAGGCTCAATTTCATTTCTTAACTGAGAATGCAAATGTATCGAGGCCAAAGGTTGCAAAAAATAAGATGTCTTAAAGATATCCAGGAATTTTTTCCCCTTATACTTTTCAATAAATTGCGGCATTTTTTCCTGGAAAGTTTCCATGGAGAAATCTTTTGAGGTTAATATATAAGTATAATAATTTGCAATCCCCCATTGGTCGAAATGACTGGCTGCAAAATCGTTAAAGTAGCCCAAAAACTGGAAGCGAAAATGTGAATTCCCAGGGATATTTTTAAAGACGCCACTGATTTTGAAATCCCGCCTTTCATTCAATGTGATGATCTTACCAACCGGGTCATCATTTCCAAAGTATTTATCTCGCATCTCTTCGGAGATAAGAATAGAGAATGGTTCTTTTAATGCGGTTTTCGGATTGCCGGCCAGTAATGGGAATGTAAAGACTTCAAAGATATCCGGATCAGCAAAGAAGACCGATTCATGAAACATTCTATCCCGGTATCTCACCAGGAATCCGTTTTCTCCGAATCTGACTACTTTTTGAATGGCGGGAAATTCATTAACCAGCGCCGGGCCCAGTGGGGCAGGGGTAGATGCAATACGCTTCATACCGCCCTCTACCTGGTATTCATAAACAACGCGATAAATCCGATCGGCGTTCTCATGATACCGGTCATAGCTCAATTCATCCAATAACCATAGGGAGAGGAGCAAACATGCGGCCATCCCAATGGCGAGCCCTGCGATATTGATGAATGAATGTATTTTGTGCCTGAATACGTTCCTGAAAGCAACTTTTAAGTAATTCTTAAACATCCTTGCTCCTTCTGATCTTTCCAGTATGGGCAAAAGGGGTCAGGGGCAAATAAATCTGCATACACTGCATATGCGTCAGCCCTGCACCCGGAATTACATAATACATTATACAGGCAATTTTTGCAATAGGGAATCTGATCTGAGCTTACATCGGATAGAGCCCTGATCTTAGCGAATGCTTCGGAGTGCTTCCATATATCGAGGATATCCTGATCTCTAATATTTCCGCCCCTAAAATCAAATAACTCGGAACAGGGGATAACCCAACCGCTGGAAGTGATACTGCATGAAGAATGGGCTGCTGAACAAGGTTTTAATTGCTGTACTTTTTGATCAGATGATTTTATTTTTTCATAATTTCCAGGTAGGTCTTTATAAAATGTTTCAATATCGCTCGTTTTAAGGTCGTCATATTTTTTTCTCAAATCGAAGAGAATCGTTTTCAACTCCGCTGCTTCTACAAAACAATCCAGCATTATATCTTCATATATTTTATTACATCTTCCTGTGGGGTGTAATGCATTAAGCGAGATTTTTTTTATGCCAAAAGAAAAAAGGATATCAAGCAGTTCAATTAATTTTCTATAATTACTTTTCAGGGGAGTAAATCGTATATTCGGGACAATGCCATTATCTATTAAGTGCTTGATACCCTGGATGGTTTTGTTAAAAGAACCCGGTCCCCTTATCTGGTCATGCGTTTCTTTATCACCATCCAGGCTTATTTCTATATTTAAAAAATTTATGGTCTTTATCTGTTTGGCAATGTCATTAGAAATTAGAGTACCATTTGAGGTAAGTTTTATTTTAGGGAAACTGCATTTAACGGCTGTCTCTAAAATTGTAAAAATATCTTCACGTAGGAAAATTTCGCCACCCGAAAAAGCCAAATCAAAAACCTGGATTTCTTTTAGTCTTCTCAAGAGATTTGTCCATTCATCCGTACGCAGTTCTGGTTCTCTTTCATTAATCAAAAAAGCATCGGCGCTGCAATAAGAGCATTTTAGGTTACATTGTTTCGTTAAAAATAGCTGTATTGCTATTGGTGAACTTGTCACCCTTCGACTTTGCATCAGTTACCTCCATTGATAGCACTATTCAAAAGTGATGAATGGACACCCGGGTATTTTTTACATTAACTTCCGCGACACATCTTGCTGTCTGGAAACGCCATCCTTATTTAGGACGTAGGATTTACACCTTGACCAGTGGAACACCCAGTTCTGCAGCCATTTTCACAGCCTTTATCACAAGTACCGCCAGTCCCTGGGTCAGGATCCCTATAAGAACTAGTTAAATGGATACCATCCAGATCGGTAAGAATTGGTATTTCAAATAATGGTTTCATATAGTATCACCTCCTTATATTTAATTATTTATCCCAAAATGTCCATTCATCCTTTTTTAATAAATTCATTTTTCAATTACTCAAATGATGCGGATTCTGATGGATTTATTAATTTGGATTCAGGAAATTTTCCTGAATTATAGTAAGCTTGACACGAGGGGTTAGGGGCAAAGAAATCGTCATAAGAGCATAATGCTTGAGCTCGACATCCACCAAGACATCGTCTCCTAAAAACACAATTGGAACAAATTCCTTTAAGTTTTTTATGCGGATTATCGTGAATATCGCATAGAATTGGGTTATTTTCCCACACATTTTTCAAATCGATTGAGCTAACATGGCCGAAAATATATTTTTCAACTTGTTTTCCTAATGAGCAAATGGAAATATTTCCATTTGCCAATATACTTAAGGCATGCATATATCCACAATACCCACCGCAGGAATATTTCAACATCAGGTTTTTATAAGAGAGAAAACAAGGCGTAATATGTAATGATATTTTAAAAGGGTACCTGTCGATTAAGGCAGCAATATCTTCAGTAATCCCTGGTATCTCGTCCACATCAAGTAATAATCCTTTTTTATCCATTCGTTCGGCGCGTCCCATGGCAGTGACATTGTTAATCTTGAATGTTTCACAATATTTGAATTTTTCCTTAATCCAGTCCATTAATGGGATCAATTCATGGTAATTAAACTTTGAAATTGCCATTATTAACTGGTAATTTATTTTCTCCTTTTCCAATTCAGCGATACCCATTATCGTTTTTTCAAATGCACATTTATTAGTCCGTTGCTTATTATGGGTTTCGGGATTTATTCCATCCAGGCTAATGGCGCAATAAACTCCACAACTTTTTATCGTGGTTAAGATATCCCGATTTGATATTAAAATTCCATTTGTTTCAAGAGCCAGATGTATCTGTTTCTCATGGAAATATTCTGCGAATTTGTGAAATTCCGGGTTCAGCAGCGGTTCACCTCCTGAGATTGTTACATTTTTTAACCCCAAATCAACCGCACTATCTAAAAAATATTTACACTCATTTAGGGCAAGACGGGAATATTTCCCTTTTCCCGCGAGGGGAGCAGATTGCCAGCAATGGATACAATTTAAATTACATTCATCTGTTAAATAGAGATATAAAAATCGTAAATCCACTCCCATCTTATTTTCCCTCCACATTTATCGTGACTAATTTTGCTTTCAATAGGATCAGTAGATATTCTTTTACAATAGCAGGTAGGTCTATATCTTTTGCTAAAGTAAACTCACTTTCTATATCTCTAATGATCTGAGCCACGGTCTTGCTTCCGTTGCAGTGGTCTAGAATGAATTTTCCAGTAGGATTGGTAACCAGGATAAGTTCATTTTCCGCGTTAAATAATATGTATTTCCCGTCTTCTTCCATCTCTTCCCTGACCGTTACCTCAGGGTTTTTTACCGGGATCGTCATATCGTCAATAAAGATTAATGTCTCCTGGTCTTGCTTAATTTTCTTGCTCTCGTCATCATCATTCATATTGCAGCTCCTTTGAATTGGAAGAAAAAAGTATAAAATAAAAAAAATAGGATGTCAATACATATAATTTTTTTTACCTGGGATACTTTTCTTACACAGGCACTACTGTTTCTAAAAATTGTGAAAAAGACAATTTTGCCCGGGCATTTCATTTTGTAATTGAATGATGTGATGCGTTCGTGGGCGGTGGAGGGGGCGTGGTGATATACCTGACCGCGGATTCGAAAATCGATGTAGAAAGACGTAAACGCTCAGGGCAGAGATCAATCAGGATTTCGCGGAATTGGAAGATTTTTTCCGGCATGTGCCCTATTTCTCCTCAAAAATATCGATTGGCCGCGACTGATTTCCGGCTTTCCCAGGAAAAATTCCGGGTGTACTCGAAAGGTTTCCGTTTTAGACCGCTAGATAGATTTGAGGCAGGGTTGATTTGAGTGCTGCCATCTCCTTCGTCCCGGAACAAGGAAGTCGGCGAATATAATCCCGCCACGACGGGAAATAAAAATACAATGGAGTGAATGAGAACTAGAACATTATAGACAAAAAAA
>JAUPLE010000037.1 GCA_030837085.1 Acidobacteriota bacterium
CTATTTCAGGAACTCTTAAAATAGGCTTTCTGACTGGCATACCCCGCCGATAACACCTGTATCCCCAACAACTCAAAAAGCCGCTGAAAAAAAAGGAAAAAATAAAAAGAAAATGCTTGATTTGAAATGATACCTGTGATAATAATTAACTTCTTTATATCGATCCATCTAAAATGGAGGCGCAATATGAAAGAATTAAGCCTGGCCCACGCCGTACTATTATTGATAGACAACGCCCCACCCGAAGAAATCGCGTCACTGTCCGTTTCGGGCCTGGCCCGTAAATTTCACGTCAAACCCTCCTACCTCTCCCGCTCCTTCCACAAATACCATTATAATACTCTGCACGAGTACCTGGAAGCACGCACATTCGTCGCTTTCCGCTACCTGGTTTGGAACATGCAAAAACCCCAGGTTGAAAAAGCCCTTAAAATCATGAACATCACTAATACAAGCCATTTCATCCGCAGATACAAAAAATGGCACCAAAGAACACCAGGTATATTATGTAAAGAAAGGCGGTTAGCTAATAAAAAATCGAGCCGTAAATTCCTTATAAATTAAAGACTTTTGAAAATAGCACTTTCATAACACGCAAAAAAGCCTTCAAACTATTTATTGTTCAACATTTAGCGGCTTTATGCCGCGATTTTTTTTGTGTCATTTTGAAGAAAAGGGCTTGACAACCGGAAAGAACGGTTATACAATATTTTCATCCAGTTTTCCCTGAGACCTTGCGAGAGATAAATTTAAAAGTAGTAAACTAAAATTGCAAAGGAGGCTTATAATGAGCACAAACATTGTAAGCATTGAGATTTCACAGGAACAATCCGACGAAATCGATCGTCTACTGGGAGAACTCGATGCACGGTTAGGCGCCCTGCCGGTATTGTCGATAGCCGAGCGGGTACGACTTGTTAAAATGGGTCGAAAAAACGTGGATTTTGTCGACCGCGGCTATAGGCATGCTGAGATTAATCCCGATTATCTAACAGGAAAAATTCCCTTCGAGGAATTCAAAAAGGATGTCGTCCTGGGCAAGTGGATGCGAAAATTTGAAGAAAAGCTGGATTTGATCTCCAGGAAAGTGAAAGATACAGCCATCCTGGCCGAAGCTGAATCGTACCAAACGTCCCGGCTCTATTACAACGCGGCGAAAGCCGCCGGTAGGGCCGGCGATGAAGTGGCGGAAAAAATCGCCAGGGATATGAGTATCCACTATCGGAGAAATTCTCTCCCAAAGGATGAAACCTCTACGGAAAAATCCTCTCAAACTTAATTTTTTGTACCCCGGGTTCCTGTTTTTCCCCCGGACCCGGGGTTTTTCCCCTCATCATCATTACTAAAAAAACCAACCCCACCTCCTTGACAGGTGTAATCCACTGTCTAAGTACAAACTTTTCCTCTTGTAGAGGTGTGATTTCCTGGAAATCAGGAAACATTTCCTGGTAATGAGGAACGCTTTCCTGAAAATCAGGAAACACTTCCTGGCAATGAGGAATGATTTCCTGGAAATCAGGAAACGTTTCCTGTTGGTGAGGAGAGATTTCATGAAATTCAGGAAACACTTCCTGGTAATGAGGAACGCTTTCCTGGAAATCAGGAAACACTTCCTGGCAATGAGGGATGATTTCCTGGAAATCAGGAGACGTTTCCTCTCAGAGTGGAAAGCTTTCCTAAAATTCAGGAAACACTACCTGATAATGAGGAGTGATTTCCTGGAAATGAGGGAAAACTCCATGATGAAAAGGAAAAAGAAAGGGGGCCGCGAGAGAAATCTCATCAATAGCCCCCAATAAAACGCCGCAAGCTGCCCAAATAAAAATAATGAGCAAGTAAACCGCCCGCGGCGTATAAATTTCAATACATTACAGGTACTCGCCGCTGCTCTAACAATAAATCTCGATTACGCACACGTATCGGTCACGCAGCAATACCGGCACGAAGCATAGCATGTTTTAATCCCACAAGTAAAGTTGCTGGGATTACAATAGGGACCAAAATCAGGATCGCAAGTCATTGCGCCGTGCGCGGTGGGATACTGACATACGGTCAGAGTCGCCCCACCCCGGATTTTTTCCTGCTCAGTACTCGTAATAAAACTCTGGATTTTCAGACCTTGTAACTTGATTTTTTTAGGCATAACGTTTCCCCTTTTTTTGATTTTATTTATGTATTGATCTTAAATTACATCGCCTCTGCCAACCATATTACAAGAGACCTAATAATAAGGATATAAAATTAGAATGTCAAGTTTTTTTCAATTCTTAACCCTGGATCATTTAAAATAGGCAATATGAGAATTATTGGATTTTTTACTTTTAAGTTGACATTCCCGATTTTTTGTGATATATCAAAATCTTCGAAATCAAAAAAGAGAGGCTAATCAAAATGAAAATTAACAAAGTTACGAAAAAGTTAGTGCTCAACAGGACTACAGTGGCAAATTTAAGCGATTTCCAGATGAATGTTGCCCGTGGTGGAGTACCCTGGACCTCAATAGGTGCGCCCCATTTGTGCGGTACCCGGTGTGGAACTGTGTGCCCCACTGGCTGCGCCCCGGTTAGCGCCCCGACCTGCCCACCTACCCCGGCTTGCCCAGAGTAAAAAGTCGGAGCTTAAGTTTTAGGTAACATGCCGCTAAACCACTAAACATTAGTGTTAATTCTCGTAATTCGTGGGTGTGGTTTTAACGCCCGTGACTACATCTTAAAGGCATAAAGGGCGTAAAACGCGGCCGCATTGACCAGGTGCTCAATGGGAATCTTCTCATTGGGCGCATGCGCCAATACTTCATTGCCCGGCCCAAACCCAATTACAGGGATATTGTAAAACCCGTTTATGGTCACGGCATTGGTGGAAAATGTCCACTTATCCACTTTAGGTTCCCTGCCGAAAAGCTCGCGGAATACTTCCACTCCTTTCATTATTACCGGGTGATCTTCGGGCAGTTTCCAGGTGGGATAATACTTTTCCATTCCATAGGATAACCCTGTATACGCCTTTTCACGGTATTCCAGCACTTCCACGGAAGCGTCCACATCTGGCAGGGCGTTAATAATCTCCTGGATTTCAGCCACCGCCGATTCCTTTGTTTCCCCCCAGGTGAGGCGGCGGTCAAGGTGGGTACGCGCATAATCGGCCACGGCGCAAAGTGAAGGACTTCCGGATACAAACTCGGAAACCGTAATACTTCCCTTGCCCAGGAAATCATCGGTTTTCAATCGGTCATTCAGTTTCTCTATCTCCAGGCAAACCCGCGAAGCCATGTAAATGGCATTCTTTCCTCTTTCGGGCGCGGAACCGTGAGCTGACACGCCCCGGAAAGTCACGGCTATTTCCATCCGGCCCCTATGGCCCCGGTAAATATTCAAATTGGTGGGCTCAGTGCAAATCACCACATCCGGTTTTATTTTATCTTCTTCTACGATATATTTCCAGCATAAACCGTCGCAATCTTCTTCCATGACGCTGCCCACGAAATAAACCGTTACATCCGGCGCCAGTTGCGCGAAATTCATTTCCTTAAGAATACGGCCGGCAGTAACAAACGAGGCGGCGCCGCCTTCCTGGTCCACGGTTCCCCGGCCCAGCACATAACCTTCCTTGATTTCCCCGGAAAAAGGATCAAACTGCCAGTTATCCCGGTTGCCCACGTCCACGGTGTCCATATGGGCATCGATGGCCAGGATACGTTTCCCGCTGCCGATGCGGCCGATGACATTGCCCAGGGAATCGATCCTGACTTCAGCGAATCCCGCGGCCTCCATCTGTTGCTTTAACTCCTGCATGACCTCTTTTTCCTCTTTACTCAGGGATTTGATTTTAACCAGGCGGGAGAGATTCTCCGCCGTATAATCGCGGTACTTCTCCGCCAGTTCTAATATTTTTTCATGCTGAACATTACTCATTGGGATGCTCCTTATATTAATTAAGAGGTTCCCACAGAACACACAGAATACACTGAAAAAATTAAACTAAAAACTTCTGTGTTTTCTGTGTGTTCTGTGGGCCTTCTTTTAATAATACCATTTTTTTTAAGAAAATCAAAGGTAGCGAAAAACCGGGATTTGTGGTAAAATTCCCTTTCAAAAGCAACCATCAAAAATTATAGAGGAGTAAACATGCAACGAAGAATCATTTTCTTATTCATGATAGTATTGATTTTAGGAAGTTTTTTATTTTCAGCGGAAGTAACTCTGGGAGAGAAAATCCGGACTGAGAAAGTCACCCAGGTTTCAGAAATATTGGAAAAGCCCGGGGACTTCATCGATAAAATCGTGCGCGTCGAAGGTTATATCGTTGACGGCTGTATGCACGAAGGAACCTGGATAGCCATTGCCGGCGACAAAGATTTCCAGCAGCTCACCATCTGGCACAAAGAAGGCAAAATAATTTTCCCCCTGGACCACAAAGGAAAATACGCCATTGCCGAAGGCGCTATTTACCCCGTTCAATTAACCGAAGCCCAGGCAATAAACTGGTTGAAACACCTGGCCGCAATTCACACCCAGGAAATAGACCTTGAAAAAGCCAAAGGTGGGATGACCCTCTACCGTCTCAGTCCCACCGGTGTTATTATCAAGGATGCCAAATAGGCCGCGGCGCGGCCATCCGAAAAAGGCCTAAGGCCATATCGCGGCGCACTTATCGGTGCGCCGCGAATACTATAGGAAATGCACATGAACTGGAGAAAGTGGAATAATATTATACATCGAGATTTGGGTTACTTCCTGGTGGGATTGACCATCATATATGCGATTTCCGGGGTTGCAGCCAATCATCTCCGCCAATGGGATTCCAATTTTATCACGGAAACGAAAACCTTCCCATTAAAAAATATCTCTAACGACATACCGGTGGATCGGGCGTTGGTAGATAATATCCTGGCGCAAACCGGCGAAACCGGGAAATACAAGAGTCATTTTCGCCCTTCGGTCTCACGCTTGCAAATATTCCTGGAAAGCGGGGTGATGGACATCGACATGTATAAGGGCCTGGCCGTATTGGAGAGAAAACGTAATCGTCCTGTGCTGAGGGAATTCAATTTCCTGCACCTGAACCAGGCCGGGAAAATTTGGACCTGGGTTGCGGATATCTACGCCGTGGGGCTTTTCTTATTAGCCGTTACCGGCCTGTTCATCCTGAAGGGTAAAAACGGACTTAAAGGCCGGGGCAAATGGTTTGTGATTGCCGGAATCCTGGTGCCCGTGGTGTTTCTCATCCTTTATTTTTATTGAACCTGCCCATATTGGAGAGAATAGCAGCCATTGCCCATGCGGGACTAATTTAGATATTCACCCTATCAGCGATAAGATGATCCGTTTTCAACTCTGGCCACATACTTATTTTTATGATTGATTTCGAAGGAATCATCAGGTATTTAATCGTATTTTGATCCCCGGAATCGGGGAGTTTTATTACTTCAATTTCTACATCTTCTTCTATTTCATTGTCTTTAACCTCTTCCTTCGTCACCAGGAAATAGATGTTTTCGAGTCCACCATCCTTTGATAAAATAAATTCATCAACAAATCCTATGAATTTTTCTATTTTACCCCCCACATCCACCCACACTTCAAACAAAAGAAACTCAACATCTTCGAGAGAGTTGTATTTGTTTATCTCCAGGTATTCACCGGAAAAAAAATAATACCAGTGATTGGAAAAGCGTAAGGATGTGAATTTGTGGTCTAATTTAAAGAATCTTACAAATAGAAGGCCGGTTTTCCCCAGTAAAAAAGATAATACCCAAATCAAAATGAAAAAAAGTGCTATGGGGATTAGATTCGTCTCGATTTTTTTGAATATTAAAGAACTATCGGAGTTGTTGTTAAATCCGGTTAGGAGAAAACCCAAGGAGGAAATATTGATTGTGTAACCGGTAATCCATTGGAACAAATAGATACAGCCAATATTTATAATCATCCCTGGAATAATCGCCCAGGTAATTTCGTCTATTAAGTCAATCTTAATATATTTACGGGAGAATTTCCCTGAATAATACCCTCTCCTGAACACTATCCCCGGTGAAAAGACAAGAAAAAGGAGAATACTGGAAACCGCTACATTCATATATTACCTGGTCTCAGCCGCTTCCGCTTCCATATTTTTTATGGCAATATACAATTTTTTTCTTGCTAATTCCTTCTTTCGAATTGCTTTCTCTATGACCAGGCGGGCGACACCCGGTTTCTCCCTTAAGAGTTTATCCATTTTGGCGCTTCGATATGTTTTCATTCTAACAACCTCCAATCTAATTATAAGTAATTTTTTCTTTTCTGTCAACGTTGAATATTTTGACTATTTTGCCTGGGATGAAAAGTGTAGTCAAGAGCCTTCGTGGGGCTTAATTTACATCATCGACGAATTTGGTTTTCTCATGGGCGCCGTCGCAGAAAGGCTTATTCTTCGAATTGCCACAGCGGCAGAGAGTATAATGTTCGACTGATTCCGGTTTCGACTCCATATCATCTCTTATGGTAATGCCGCCGGTAATTTCCAGGGGACCGTTTTTAGCCACTTTAATGGCAGGGGGGCGGTCCAGTTCCGTACATTTTCGATTACCGATCGTATAGCTCAAGGCGCCGGAAGGACATTTTTCAATCACGCCGATAATCTCGCCGACGCTGGCTTCGTCCGGGAGGACCCAGCGTTTGGCGTGCCGCCTGAAAACCGCCGGCAGCAAGTTCACACAAGAATGATCAAGGGAACAAACCCCGCGGTTATCGTGGATAATAATATCCTTTCCTTTATAATTGACGACTCTATCTTTTGTCCTGTCCGGCTGCTTTTCGCCGTCGATGCCTTTTGCCGTGTGGGTCCCGTCGCAGAAAGGTTTATTCTTTGACAGTCCGCAGCGGCAGAGGCTCATTACCGGTTTTATCGGCAGCTTTTCCCCTTTGGAATTATAAAAATTTTCCAGGTCCGAGACCATATAGGGGGTGTACCTTGTAAATACAATCGCTGGTTTTTTCTTTTTATCGTTATCGTTCATATTCACTCCTTAATAATCATGATGAGCTAATACTAGATAAAAGGAAAAACAAAGTCAAGGGCAAATCCATTGATTTTCATCACATTTACGTATTGCATTCCCATTCGAAAAGCGATAAAATGGGAATGCATTCCACTTTTTAGTATGGAATAAGTGGAATGCGTTCCATCCGGAGGATTTAACAATGGTTGAAAAACTGTTTGAACTAAGCCATTTTTACTTGAAGAACTACAATAAAGAGTACAAAAGGTACTTTTTGAACAAACACCCCCTGGAAGGCCGCTTTTATATTGTTATCGGCCAAAGGGGTGTGGGGAAAACCACCACACTGGTCCAGCAAATACTGAAATTATGCAACTATGAACTCCTCTCCCGCCGGGTATTATACGTACCCGTGGATCATACCGTCGTGGCCAGGCATACCCTGTACGAAATCGCGGAAACGTTTTATAAAGAAGGAGTTAAACTGATATGTTTCGATGAAATCCATAAATACGCCCACTGGTCCAGGGATTTGAAGAGCATATATGATGTCTACCCCGACCTTAAACTCCTGGCCTCCGGCAGCTCGGCCCTGGAAATATACAAAAGCTCCCACGACCTCAGCCGGAGGGCCATTGTCTACCGGATGGTGGGTATGTCTTTCAGGGAATTCCTGGAGTTTACCCTAAATCTCCACATGGACAGTTATACCCTGGATGAAATCGTAACTGGCCATGAACCTGTTTCACATAAAATAGTAGAACAGTTGGAGGAAAAAGGAAAACGAGTTCTCCCATTATTCAGGGAGTACCTCCGGTTTGGATATTACCCCTATTTTGTTGACCACCGGGACCAGTTGGAAGAATTTTATTTAAAATTGGAACAGGATGTTCGTAAAACTGTGGAAAATGATTCCATCGAGGTCAATCCCGCCTTAAACGGCGCCAGTATCAAAAAAATACTGAAATTATTAAGCCTGTTAACCGAATCCGTGCCTTATACACCTGACCTTAATGATTTGAAGCGGAAACTGGAAATCGGGGATATCCGCACCCTGAAACGGTATCTAAAATTTCTCGAAGACAGCAATTTGATGTTGTCTGTTTCAAAAAAAGGACGGGGATTCAGCGAGTTGGAGAAACCGGAGAAAATATATCTCAACAACACCAACCTGGTGCATGCCCTGGCTGAAAGCGACCGGTTGGATATTGGGAACCTCCGGGAGACATTTTTTGTCAATATTATTTCCTCCTTTTATAAAATACAGGCAGTAGAAAAAGGAGATTTCCTGGCGGCGGACAAATACACCTTTGAAGTGGGGGGAAAGAATAAAAGTTTTTCACAGGTCAAAGGCATTGATAATGCCTTCCTGGCAGTCGACGATATCGAAACCGGCATCGGCAAAAAAATCCCCCTCTGGCTTTTCGGTTTTCTCTATTAAATGTCCTTGTTTGTCGCGACACGTGTGTTCGTCCGTGGCTAAAAATTCAAAACTTGACCGGAACCGCTCCCTGTACTATAATTCTCTTCCATGGAAATTACAAAAACAATCGTACTGGTAAGACACGGCAGCACAATTCATAACGAAAACGGCGTATGGCAGGGCCGAAGCGATTCTACCCTCAATGAAAAAGGCAGGAAAGAAGCCGCACTGCTGGCGCAAGAATTAAAAGACGAAGCCTTTGATATGGTGTTTCATTCCCCAATGAAACGGGCCCGGGAAACCGCTGAAATTATCGCAAAAAATCACAACGCCGTTTTTAAAGCCATCGACAGTTTCATCGAAATAGACGTGGGCGACTTTGACGGCATCAAACACACGGATATTATCGAGAAACACCCGGAAATCTATCGCAACTGGATAATGGATATCGATGCGCCCATGCCGGCAGGGGAAAGTTTTAACGATGTGTTCCAACGGGTAAAACCCGGGGTAGAGGAAATCCTCGACTCCCCTTACCGGAGTATCCTGGTGGTGGCCCATGCCATGGTGAACCGCGCTATCCTGGGGCAGTTATTAAATATGGACCCGATACCCGCCCGGAAATTCAGGATGGAAAACGGCGCTTATTCGAAATTCTATGTCTACGATACTCCCCACGGAAGACACATCGCCGTGGATACCTGGAATAGTATGTCCCATTTAAAAAAATAAGGCCCACAGAATACACTGAAAATAAAGAAATTATAAGGAAAATATAAAATGAAATATTTGCAGGAAGAGTTAAAGGATAAGTTAATCGAATTGTTGAAAACCGATTTTAAACTGGAACGGGAGGAGATACTATTCACTATCCCACCCAAACGGGAATTCGGCGACCTCTCCACGACGATTCCCTTTGCCCTGGCAAAGAAAGAAAAACAAAAACCCTTTGTCATCGGCAACCGGATCATCGAACTAATTAAAGACCGGTTCGACATGTTTTCAGAAATCAAATTAGCCGGCGGCGGGTTTTTGAATTTTACTTTCAAAGAGAATTTTTTAGTAAATTATTTAGCCGCCAATATTCATCGGAAAGCGCCGGACACAGGTCTGAAAATGGTGGTGGAGCATACCAGCATTAATCCCAACAAATCCGCCCATATCGGTCACCTGCGCAACGCCTGCCTGGGCGATACCCTGGCCAATGCCCTGCGTTTCCTGGGCTGCGAATTGGAAATCCAGAACTACCTGGACGATACCGGCATCCAGGTGGCTGACGTGGTCTGGGGACTACTGTATCATGAAGGAAAATCCCTCGAGGAAATAAAAAAAATCGACCAATTAGCCGCTTATTTGTGGTACCTCTATCCCGAAGTCAGCAAATTATTCGCCGAAGATGAAAAAGCAAAGACAGGACGCGACGAGGTCCATAAAAAAATCGAAGAAAAAATAAATCCCGAATACCAGGTCAGTAATTACATCGCTGAAGAAGTCTTGAAAGATCATATCCGGGTAATGAATATCCTGGGCATCCGTTACGACCTCCTGGTGCGGGAAAGCGATGTCATCGAGCTGGATTTTTTCAAAGACTCGCGGACGCTGATGGAAACCAAAGGCGTCATGTATCCTTCCCAGGACCCGGAGAAAAAAGGCTGTATGGTGATTAAATACGAGAAAGAAAATATCGAAAAAATCATTGTCCGTTCCAACGGCACTATCACTTATATAGGCAAGGATATCGCCTATACCCTCTGGAAGGTCGGCTTGTTCGACCGCGATTTCTATTACCGGAAGTTTTATACCTACCCGGAAGATGCCAAAGAAATATATATCAGCGACTATACACCCCATACTCCCCCTGGTGAGCCGTATCATTTCGGCGGCGGAGAAAGCGTATTTAATGTTATCGATGTACGGCAGTCCTATTTACAAAACATCATCGCCCAGGTATTGGCGCCCCTCAGCCCGGCGGACCACCGGAAAAAATTCATCCATTTTTCTTATGAAATGGTAGCCCTGACGCCCCGCTGCGTAGAAGAAATGGGATTTGAACTGTCGGAAGAAGATAAGAAAAAATCTTATGTTGAAGTCTCCGGGCGAAAAGGCATTGCCGTCAAAGCCGATGACCTGATCGATAAATTGGTGGAAAAATCCCTGTACGAAGTTAAACTCCGCCACCCGGAAATCGCTGAAGATGCCGCTAAAGCCATTGCCAGGGATATTGCCGTCGGCGCGCTGCGCTATTTTATGATTAAATTCAATTCCAACTCCGTGATTGCTTTCGATTTCAAAGATGCATTGGCATTCGAAGGGGATACCGGGCCTTACCTACAATATACCCTGGTACGCATCAACAGCATCCTGCGAAAGCTGAAAGAAGCCGGGGAGAGTGATGCCCTTGAACCCGGGGAATTAGATAGTACCGTCCTGGATAAAAAAGAATACGACATCTTTTATGACATGCTGTTGGACCTTTCGCTGGTGGAGCTCCAGGTGGAATTAGCCCTATCCCAGCAGGAACTTTCTGGCATTGCCAATTACACCTATTCCCTCTGCCAGGAATTCAACCATTTCTACCATCTTTTCCCCATCAAAGCAGAGAAGGATATTCGCCTTAAAAATTTACGACTGTTATTGACTCTAGTGGTAAAAGCAAAGTTGGAAAGACTCTTTTCCATAATGGGCATTCCCATCCCGGAAAAAATGTAAATGGCCCAATGCAATAATAAAGGCAAATTACAAATAACAAACCACAAACTAATCTTTCGCGTTTTTCGTGTGTTTCGCGGGTTTGTTTTTGTTTCCGGCTCGACCGTGCGAAGCTAATGAGGACCATTTATTAAGTCAAATCTTCCAGGGTCTGGATGCTGCGGATTTCAACCTCTTTATTCAATTCTTTAGCGGTTCGTTTTGCCAGTCCGGAGAGAACTTTACCGGAACCGATTTCCGCGAATTTTTCAATCTTTTTTTCTTCAAGGAATTTGAGCATCGTATCGTGCCAGTAAACCGGCCGGGTCACCTGCTTTTTCAATCCTTCCCTGGCGTCGTTGCCTTTGGTAATTTCCGCTGTTTCAATGTTGTTAATAATGGGAAAAGCCAGGTCCTTGAATTCGGTTTTATCAAGGTCTTTGGCCAATTTGTCTTCCGCCGGCTGCATCATTTTGGAATGAAATGGGGCAGAAACCGGGAGAAATTTCGTTACCCGGGCGGCAATTAGTCTTGCTGCTTCTTCTACAGCGGCTTTCTCGCCGGAAATCACTACCTGGCCTGAACCGTTCCAGTTGGCCACACCAAGTCTGCCATTGCCTTTTGAAACTTCTTTGACTACATGTTTAATCCTTTCGACATCCGCACCCATAAGGGCCGCCATAGCGCCCTTTCCTACGGGAACGGCCTCCTGCATGTACTTGCCCCGTTTATGAACCAGCAGTACCGCGTCTTCAAATTTCATAGCGCCCGAGCATAACAGGGCCGAATATTCACCCAGGCTGTGACCGGCGGCAATGCCCGGTTCTTGCCCAAGTAAATTAAATAATATGTAGGAAACCGTCAGCAGCGCAGGTTGCCCATTATAGGTTAATTGCAGTTCCTCTTCAGGTCCCTCGAAACAAATTTTTGAGAAATAATACCCCAAAATGTCGTCCGCCATTTTAAAGGTTTTTTTCCCGAAATCCGATTTTTCGTACAAGTCTTTTCCCATACCCACGACCTGAGAACCCTGGCCGGGGAATAAGAACGCAAAATCTTTCATCTTATCACCTTTATTCAAATTAAAATTTAAGGGCCTCATTATAACATAAATCAAAATTTTTTTTAACCCC
>JAUPLE010000395.1 GCA_030837085.1 Acidobacteriota bacterium
ATAGAGATCAAGTACCCTAAATTCCATTTTAACCTTTTTCAATTGTTTTCAGGGTTGAATGTTAATGTTAGGACCCATCTCTATGTGCCTGTCAATACCGACTTAAAAATCAAAGTGGTGGACGGGGATATGGACGTGTCCGGAGTCAAAGGTCGGGCCTTTTTAAAAACAGTTGACGGCGATATTGAGCTAAGAGATTGCATCGGTGACATGGAACTGGAATCCGTCGATGGCGATATCGATGTTAAGAGCTGCACCGGTTCACTCAAAACCCATACAGTGGATGGGAATGTCACAGCAATGGGAGTTTTTAACGGCATAGATTTCAACGGTGTGGACGGCGACGGAGAATTTTCACTGGAAAAGGGCAGTCAATTGACTCGAGATTGTGCGTTTCACACCGTCGATGGAAATGTGCAGTTGGATTTTCCCAATGATATGGCATTTCAATTGGATTTTAAAGGCGGCGACGGGGAAATTCATTTTCAAGGGATCGAATTTAAGGATGTAATCAAGGAAGATGAAAATTATTTCAAAGGCCGGTATGGGGATGGGAAATATACGATTAAGGTTAGAACCGGCGACGGCGATTTATCGTTAAAGGAATTATAAACCTGGCGCCCCCCCCGAAAGGTTGCGGGAACTCCCCTAAAGTCAATAATAACAAGGCTAAAGAGAGGAGGATAAATTAAAGGGACAGCCAGGAAAATACGACCATGATCATAACCCACAATGGTGAAGCAAAAATGGCCCACGAATGACTTCACCGACAAATCTGCGGAAGTTCAGAGAATTCTATCAGGCCTATCTTGATATTCAACAGACAGTGTCTGTTAGATCGATATATTCAGAAAAGGGTGAGAATAATTCGGCTGACCCTTTTTCTTCATAATGGATTTGTTTCGAATCGCGGATTTTAAGCATCCCCGTATTTGTAGGGTCGGGAGCGTGAAAGTAGGTGAGGTTCCGGCATCTTCTAGCAAAGGGCCACATCAGCACCTTGTTCACGTATCTTGATCTTTCCCGGTGTTCCCAGGGCCTTCCTTCAAATAAGTAATTTTCTTTTTCCCGAAAATATCTTGATTTTCTTTTTTTTGTATGGTAAATATATCGTCTGGTGAATCCCACAATGATTAAAGGAAAAGCACCTGAGTTGGCCCGGTTAAAAAAGGCAGAAGTTACAGGTTACCCTTCAAGGGCGGGAGCCTATCCGGCGCTTTATTTTTTTAATTATAGGTCATTTGAAATAATAAAAAACTTTTTTGCTATATGGAGTAAAATGCCGTGATAAAAAAGCGAATTGAAAAAAAACGTATTCGTAAGGGGAAACGGGAACTAAAAATAATCAAGAACGAGACTGATGGGAGGTTTAAGGTCGTCATGAAGAACGGGAATGGTAAAGATGCAAAGAAAAATAAGAAAAATGCCAAATAAATATTTCAGTGACAAGAAAGAGGTATTAGTTTATAGGGGAAAAGAACATGCAAGAAAAACAACAAGAAAAACATGAGTCTTTAGCCTTAGTTAAAGATAGTTTGGAAAGACTGGCGTCAGTACGAGAACAAACTGAGGAATGGTCGGATTCCGAGCAGGAAGAAGAAGACCAAACCTGTGTTTTTAAGATAATGGAGGGTTTAGAACCATTCTTCCTGGCTAACCATTTTTTCCCTGTGGAGTTTTCCCGGTTGATTGTTAGGGAAGAGGTTTTGCTCGAAGATTTAAATTACGTTATCGAAACAATCGATAAGGACGGTTTTTCTCCGAGTCCATATTTATATGTTAGGGAAGATGCTGAATTTATTGACTCAGCGGCTCTGGCGCTGAGACTCATGCTTATGGTAGGGGAGTATATCAATAAGACCATGTTAAAGTCGGATGCTAAGTGGGTTGAACTATTGTCAAAAGTATCAATGGTTGCAAACAAAGCCTATGAGTTTATTCTCAAAAACGGATTTAGTGACAAGCATGGTCTTAGATGGGCGGGAACGGAGTTGCATTTTATAAAAAAAACAAGCTATTGCAATGTATATTTTACCCAGGAGGCTGTGAGGTCATTGGTGTACTGTGTACGTCAAAGAGAACCTTTCTCTGTAGGAGATAGTGAAAAAACAATTGACGTAATTAAAGAATCCTGCCGTTGGTTGCTGGGCCGCGTCGACGAAAATACGATATTTGGCGATGAAGGAAAAACAAAGGGAGAGATAAACAATACCTTTTACGGATTAAATGGATTGTTTGAATCTTATGACTATCTTGAAGAAAGGCAGAAAACCGTTGTATTGGATGTATTCACCAGGTTTGTAGAGAGAGTAAATCAAGGTGACGAGGAATTATCATGGCTTAACTACATCGATGTGCCTCTAAAAGGATATCTAAAGCCGATTATCTATGATGATAGGTCGGGGTATGGGAATATTCTTACAGTACTCTGCAAAGGTAGGGATATTTTCCGGGAGGAATCTGTAATTGATAAGCGCTTCTTCGAAATTCTTGCTTTGTGGTATCGTTCCTTAATCAACCAAAGAGATCCAAACACCTCGCTTTGGGATCAAGGCCGTTTTTTAATATGCTTAACAGCGCGTGCGGTAGAAGGACTCCTATATTTTTCAAAATATGGAGAGCCCGTTAAATACGAATTAAACGAGCAGCAAATATTGGAAGCTTTAAAAAAGACCCTTGCAAGCTCTCAAATTCAGCAAATCTTCCTCCGAGAAATATCAAAGATTGGCGGAGACTTAAAAGAGGAGAATAAATGAAAAAAATAGCGTTTTGGTCGTATAAAGGTGGAACGGGTAGAACCTTAACGTTGTGTAACGTAGCGGTCGAGTTAATGCGCATGGGGAAAAATGTTGGGATCATCGATCTTGACTGGGAAGCCCCTGGAGTTCCTCTTCTGTTCAAGATAGATATTGAATCTATCGAAAATCGACCTTCTCTGACTGATTTGATTATTCATCGAGTGATTGGAATTATTAGTAAGGCTGTTCATGAAGTGACAGGATTGGTTAATAATCCGCCATTCCGTGGGAGGTTGTATATTCTACCTACTATCAATTCCCCTGAACTTGATAATATTAAGTTTGACGACGACACCTTTATTTTTTTAAATTCGATTTTCGATAACTTCATCCAGGTTTATATGCTTGACCATTTACTTATCGATACCAGGACCGGATTCTCAGTGACATCAGGCCTTGCCGCCACTTTTTCAGATGCAACCTTCATTTGCCTGAGACTGGATAGGCAAAATGCTAATGGAGTTGAGAAAGCCATTAAGGGATTTAAGATTCATGGAGGGGAATTCCATTTGATTTTTTCTAACATCCCGAAGATTAAAGGGGCGGAAGCTAAAATTGCCGAGGTGGAGGCGAAATTGGGCGCAAAAGGAGAGGTAATACTTGAATTGGTTCCGGAGCTTATTTTGGATGAAAACATCTACAGCCTATCAAAACCGGAACATACATTGAGTAAAGGTTATAGGAAGATTGCCGAAATAATTGCAGGTAAAAGATGAAAGATCCAACAAAAACAATAAAATACTATGATCCTATCTACGAGATAATAACGATAAAGCCTTATGAAAAGGATTGGGGCCGTGGTAGAAAATTTTGGTTACCTGCAATGGACGCAAAGAACGAACATCTGGTTGAGAATATTATTGCCAGGGTACTAAAATCGTTAGAAATGTCAAGATTGAATTTCCTGCGACAGTCCGGCCTGGCTTTCCTGGTATTCCCTTCATCGACCCATACCCGGTTTGCCCATTCTCTTGGGACATACCACCTTGGATTAGAAGCCCTTAACAGGTCGTGGATTAAAGCCCCTGAGCATGGTGACAAATTAATTTCATTAGAAAAATGGATCGAGCCGCTTGGCCTAAAGGAAGAGTTTCTTCTCGCCTTACTTCTCCATGATGTCGGACATTTTCCTTTCAGCCATGTGCTGGAGAATAATCACTCACTCCCATTTAAACTGGAATCACATGAGGAAATCGCAGTAGACTATATTCTTGGAGGAAAATATTCCGAGGCTTTCCAGGAATATCTTGGGGCGGAGTATGGATTAAGGGAACGCAAGCGTTTATCATGTATCATTGATGAATTAAACAGTAAATTAAAAGATCCTATAGATAAAGAAGTAATCTCGTTTTTAATCTGCAAAGATCATAATTATATAACAAAGAGAGAATATGATCTCAATAAAATTAAAATGTTAGCCGAATTTACCAGCGGTCTTTTGGATTTAGATCGATTTGACCATTATAGACGTGACTCATTCTTTATGGGGACCAATTTAGCGCGCTTCAATGTAAGCAGCTTTCTTGATGATGTGATTCTCACAGCAGATGGGATAGAGTTAAAGGGAGATGGCATTAGTCATGCTATTTCTTTACTTCAAAGTCAGGATAATATCAGGACATACAATTTTGAAAACGAAGAGAACCTGGCGTATGAAGCCATGCTAAATTATTGCGTTTCTGAGTATTTTATAGAACTGAAAAATCTCAACCAAAGTGAATTCGAATGGCAGAAGAAAGAAATTGTTTTCTGGACGGATGAGGAACTATTAAGATATCTAGGAACATCAAAACGCCCCGATGTAAAACATCTCTTATTCAAGATGAAATTCCAGGAGCCATATTCATTACTGGGAAAATACTCTGGCACAAATGTGAGCATTAATAGCGTCGAGCGGGTTTTGTCACTTCAAAAGAAAATATTAAAACAACTTCCAAAGAAAGTTAAACCTGAACAGTTACTGTTCAGGATGCCCCGGAAGTATGGGAAAGATATCAATCCTGAAGGAGAATGGTTATCACTCAGCCGTTTGAGGGACGAAAAAGGTGAATCCTTATCTAAGTCCGGAGGTCCAATGGAAAATGAAGTAAACTATATTCGAAGAAAATTAGATGCTCATCAAAACTGTTTATGGGTTTTTTGTGATGGTCTGAATGAGGATCAGAAAAAAAGAATAGATGACATAATTACAGGAAGGAAATTCAACTGAAATGAATTATGAAAATAGCTTAGATAAGATTGTTAAGTTAATGAATTGCAGAGGCTGCTCTTGCTGCGACGCCGGACTTATATATGCGCTGCCTGGAGAAGTTTCAAAACTAAGGGGAATCGGGGTTGAGGTAATCGAATATATGGGCGGATACTTCATCCCCACCACTAAAGAGAAGGGGTGTGTTTGCTACAATGCATCTGAAAAGAAGTGTGAAATATACCCGGACCGGCCGTTGTGCTGCCGGTTGTTTCCTTTCGACTTATTTTACTATGCTAATCGTGGTTATTATTGGGTAGTTTACAATAAATGTCCATGGGTATGGCTCCTCCTATCTGACCCTGCAAATCTTCATGCAATAAAACTATTGCTGAGGAATTTTCAGCTTTCCCTGGGGGATGAAGACCTTATGTCTTTTTATCGTAAAGAAGTGTCTTCTGTGACGCTAGAACGTGGGAAAAAAGCAGACCAGAACTACACTATAATATGCCCATCCGGGCGAGGAATTTATAAAACTCCTATATCACATGGGCATCTTTTTTCAGATGAGATTTATCAAAGAGATATGCGCATGCCCCTGACGCAAACGGTAACAAACTATCGAAATGAAAAGAGAATAGAGAATGAATAGATTAGAAAAACCATACGGCTTTGAATTAATTATGGACTTGCATGGCTGCGATGTTTCGACGTTTAACAGGGAAAGCCTGGATAACTATTTTGAAACACTTTGTAAGGCCATCGATATGCAAAAATGCGAAAGGTATTTCTGGGATGATTTTGGCCTTCCACCCGAGTTACAGCAAACTTCTCCGCATGCAAAAGGCACATCGGCGGTCCAATTTATCCTGACCAGTTCCATTGTAATACATACCCTGGATTTGCTAGGGGCTGTTTATATCAATATATTCTCATGTAAGCCATTTGATAGGAAAATTACAGAGCAAATAACCACGGAATGGTTTGGCGCAAAAGAATGCAAGTCGCACTTCATAGAGAGAATATAGATGCTGTTGATAGAAAAAGAAATCTCTGTGCCTCCGTGGAAAGGAAATGATTCTATATTTGCACATTTCGAGCAGTCCATTCAAGCGCATCTTACCGATAATGAAATCCCTGTCCGATTCGTGGTAACGCAAAGCGATTTGACTGGATATCTTTGCGAATTGGGCGTTTTATCGGAGTTTCACCATTTACCTGTACCAAAACCAAGGTCGATCTTTGATTTTGCGCCCAGGAAGCTTGAAAAAAGTAACAAATTCAACGTGGTAATGATCGTGCCCACAGGAATTGGCGCGGCAATAGGGGGGCATTCCGGCGATGCGGCGCCGGCGGCCAGGTTGTTGGCCGGCGCCTGTGATACGCTGGTCACACACCCCAATGTGGTGAATGCGTCCGACATAAACGAACTGCCGGAGAACGGTCTCTATGTGGAGGGCAGTATTATTTCACAGTTACTAATGGGAACCGTTGGCCTGGTAAAAGTCCGCTCAAATCGCGTTATGCTGGTAATTGACAAGCATACGGATAGTAGAATTTCGGATTTTGCTATAAACGCGGCATCCGCCGCACGTGCTTCTATAGGTGTCGAATGCCCATTGGTTGTAGAAATGGACCCACCAATACGAATGCAATCAAAATATTCTAAGTCAAGCCGCGCGGTGGGGCGAATTGAATCATTAGAACGATTATGTGAATTGATACTTCGGCATCGGCCTGAATTTGATGCTTTAGCGATAACATCAGTCATCGATATTCCCAAAGAGTATCGTGGGCAATACTACAAAAGTCATGGAGAGATAGCTAATCCATGGGGTGGAGTGGAGGCCATGCTGACGCATGCCGTTACAATGCTGTTCGGAGTGCCTGCCGCACATTCACCTATGTTAGAATCCTTTGAGATACTAAATATTAAAGTGGGAG
>JAUPLE010000396.1 GCA_030837085.1 Acidobacteriota bacterium
CATCAAACCGGGGTTCGAATCCCCGTAGCGCTACCATTTATTTAGCCGCTAAGAACACGAAGGACCGCGAAGAAAAAAGAAAAATTCCTTGGCACGCCACCTTTAGGCAGGGGTTTGATTCATCAAACCCGAAAGATGAATCGCCTTGATAAATCAAGCCCCTATGTGATAAACTAAGAGACAATCAAAGAATACCTCCCAAACCCCACTGCATTTCCATTTTTCGACTGTAAAAGAACCCCAAACTCCGTTACATTTCCATTTTTCGGAAGCGAAACAACGGCAAACCTCGTTACTTTTCCATTTTTTGGCAGTGAAAAACCAAAAAGTAACGTTACTTTTCCATTTCTTTGCACCGAAAGACACAAATACGCCCTTACATTTCCAATTTTTTGCGCCCAAAAACGCAAAAGCAACGTTGCTTTTCCATTTATTTGCAGTGAAAAATACAAAAGCAACGTGGTTTTGCGACTTTTCTGCATCAAAAAGCCAAACTGTAACGTGTTTTTCTGAATTTCCAGTTCCGAAAAGCCATTTGTACCACTTTTGAGTGAACCCGCACGACCAAAAAAGGAAAAAACAAATTAACCGCCGACTAATTCCTGACTATCCCCTTCTCATCCAGGTCACCAGGTTTTTTTAATAATAAACCTCTTAGTGTACCTTGGTGCCTTGGCGCCTTGGTGGCTATTTTCATGGTCGGGAACAAATTTCCTTTGACAATTCGATCCAATAGTTCTAAAATAAAACAACTGCCTAAAAGGAGGATTCAAAATGAAATCGATCCGTGAACTATATCGTATCGGCTATGGCCCCTCCAGCAGCCACACCATGGGGCCGCGGCGGGCCGCGGAAGAATTTAAACAGAAATACCCCGATACCGCATCATACACCGTAGAACTATACGGCAGCCTGGCTGCCACCGGCAAAGGTCACCTGACCGAAAAAGCCATTATTGACGCTTTTGAACCTATCCCCGTCAACGTCGAATGGAAAGCGAAAGAATCCCTTCCCCTCCATCCCAACGGCATGATCTTTAAAGCCCTGGACCGTCGCGGCGTCGTTATCGGCGACTGGACCGCGTACAGCATCGGCGGCGGCGCAATCCGCAGTAAAGAAGATTGGAATACCCCGGAACCATCGATCTATCCATTAACCACCATGGATGGTATCCTTCAATGGAACTCAAGTACAGGGGGAAATCTCTGGGAATTTGTCGAACAACATGAAGGAAAGGAGATATGGCCTTACCTGGAAATCGTCTGGGACGCCATGAAAGACGCCATCCGCTGTGGCCTTGATAATGAAGGTCTCTTGCCCGGGACACTCCGTTTGCAGCGCAAAGCAGCCGGTTATAAGACCAAATCCGTTAATTCCAGCAGGATCATGAGAGAAATCGGCAGCGTCTCCGCCTATGCCCTGGCTGTGGCCGAGGAAAACGCCGGGGGCGGAAAAATTGTGACAGCCCCAACTTGTGGATCTTGCGGCGTTTTACCGGCCATATTGTATTTCTTACGGGAGAGTTATGATTTCCCCGAGCAGCGCATTCTCCGGGCATTGGCCACCGCGGGATTGATTGGGAACCTGGTGAAAGAAAATGCTTCCATTGCCGGCGCGGAAGTAGGTTGCCAGGGCGAGATCGGTACGGCGTGCGCCATGGCCGCCGCCGCCGCCGCCCAACTACTGGGCGGAACCGTTTCCCAAATCGAATATGCCGCCGAAATGGGCATCGAACATCACCTGGGATTAACCTGTGACCCAGTGGAAGGTTATGTCCAGATTCCCTGCATCGAAAGAAACCCGGCTGCCGCGGTAAGAGCTCTACACAGCGCTTCATTTGCCATCTTTTCCGATGGTGGGCACCGGATAAGTTTCGATGAGGTCGTACGGACCATGAAGGAAACAGGGCATGACATGCAAAACGCTTACAAAGAAACCTCTCAAAAAGGCTTAGCAAAAAATTGGCGACTCAGTGAAAACAAGAGAAAAAATAAAAGGTCCGGAAGATGAAGGCCGGATAATCGATGAGTTGATTATTAATGATATTGAGATAAACCATTGTCTCGGCTATTATGCTTGTTGGTTGAAAACCCCCGACGTTTGCATATAAAAAAACGGGGCCGAGTGAACCACTCGCCCCCGCTGCATACATACAAAGTTTATCGATTACTTGGTTTTCTTGGAAATGGTGCTGGAACAGCTTTCACCGGCGGAATTATAGGCGCAGACCTTATAATAGTATGTAGTCCTGCGCGCCAGGCCGGTATCCGTGTATGTAGTGACATTGGCGCCCACAGTGGCGCGAAGTGTCAGGTTGGTAGAAGTCGTACCCCTATAAACCCTGAATCCGTCTTCATTATTGGAGTTGTCTGTCCAGGTTAATTTGATGGAGGTCTGGGTCGCAGTAGCGGCCAGGTTGCCGGGTGCAGTAGGCGGCGTCGTCGGGCAAGCGGGAGTAGCGGCGTTGGCTGTATTGGTATAACCGGAATAGCCGCCGCCGTTGTAAGCCCTTACCCGGTAATAATAGGTCGTACTGGCGGTCAAACCGGTATTGCTGTAAGTGGTTACATTGGCGCCCACGGAAGCGATTTCAGAGAAATTGGAGCCGTCTGTGCTTCTTTCGATTTTAAACGAAGTTTCATCTCCGGAATTATCCGTCCAGGAGAGATTGATCTGGCTGCAGGATGCGGCAGTGGCCGTCAGCGCGGTCGGGGCCGCCGGGGGCGTGGGAACTGAAGTCGTTCCGCCGGTAACCACCAACGCATAGTCGGCGTCCATTTCCGGGGTTTCCAAGTGGGCGTCTTCCACCAGCACGTCGGCCAGGACCTGGATCGTCCAGGCGCCGGCCACTGGGCTCTGGATGAACACATTTTCCACGGTGTCGATGGTGTTGGAACTGCCGCCGGAGGTGGACCAATTGCCGGCCAACAGGCCGTTATTGCCCCAATAAATCGTCCCGGTAGGACTGGTGACTTTCAACGACAGGTCGTTGATACGATGAACCGCCGACAGGGGAACTCCCGG
>JAUPLE010000038.1 GCA_030837085.1 Acidobacteriota bacterium
CCAGTTTTCCATTTACAATTTCGAATTTGCCGACATCCAGATGCTGCGGGGTTTCTATACGCAGTATGAAAACGAAGCTCGGCGCCTCATCGAAGCCGACCTTTACCTGCCGGCGTTTGATTACGTGTTAAAGTGTTCCCATGCCTTTAATATCCTGGACGCCAGGAAAGCGGTATCCGTCGCCGAAAGAAACGCCGGCAGGTAAAGGTCGGCTTCGATGAGGCGCCGAGCTTCGTTTTCATACTGCGTATAGAAACCCCGCAGCATCTGGATGTCGGCAAATTCGAAATTGTAAATGGAAAACTGGCGTTCTTCTTCGGTGCGCAATTCGGCGTAACCTACCTGGTTACCCCATTCGAGCCGGTAAATGGAATCTTTGCCGTCCTGGAAAGCGGCCAGGCGCTCAATGCCATAGGTGATTTCCATGGAATTGGGATTTAAGTCGATGCCGCCGGCCTGCTGGAAATAGGTAAACTGGCTGATTTCCAGGCCGTCGCACATGACCTGCCAGCCGACGCCCCAGGCCCCCAGGGAAGGGGACGCCCAGTTGTCTTCATCAAACTTGATATCGTGGTTGCGGATATCAATGCCCAAATATTGGAGGCTCTGGAGATACAAAACCTGGCCATTTTTGGGGATGGGCTTGAAAATAACCTGGAACTGGTTGTGTTTCTGGACGCGGTTGGGGTTCTGGGCGTAGCGGCCGTCATCGGGTCTCCTGGAGGGCTGCCAGTAGGCAACCTTCCAGGGTTTTTTGCCCAGAACCCGGAAAAACGTGTCGGGCGTCATGGTGCCTGCTCCCACTTCATTGTCATAACCGGAAGCGATATAGCAGCCCGTGGCCGCCCAAAACTCCTGCAGCTTTAATATGATGTGTTGTACGCTCATCTTTTCAACTTTCTAATTTGCTTGTCTTTTATAATTATTTTTATTTTATTCTTGTTTTTTTTCCCATTTCAGCGCCAACTGCCGGGCGGCCAGTACTTCATCCAACCGTCGCACCGGTGTACTGTAAGGGGCGTTTTGTAACTTTGCCGGGTCTTCCGCAGCTTCTTTCAAAATGGTTTTCATGGTCCGGATAAATATGTCCAATGTCTCTTTGCTTTCCGTTTCAGTCGGTTCGATCATCATGGCGCCGTGGACAATCAAGGGGAAATACACGGTAAAGGGATGGATGCCGAAATCCAGCAGCCGTTTGGCAATGTCCAGGGTCTTAACGTTTAAACCTTTGTCGGAGAAAACCACTTCATGAAGGCTTTTGAATTTGTAAGGTAAATCCAGGTCGTTTTCCAGGTTCTTGCGGATGTAATTGGCGTTTAAAACGGCATCTTCGGCGACTTTCCTGAGGTTTTCTTTGCCGATGGACATGAGGTAAACCAATGCCCGGACCATGATGAGGAAATTCCCGTAAAAATTTTTAACCCGGCCCAGTCCTTTATTGAAATAAGCGGCGTGATAGAGGTCTCCTTGTTTGGAAATCACGGGTACGGGTAAATGTGGGAGCAGTTCTTCGGTGACGCCCACCGGACCGGATCCGGGTCCGCCGCCGCCGTGGGGTGTGGAAAAGGTTTTGTGCAGGTTTAAATGCAGCACGTCCACGCCCAGGTCCCCGGGCTTAACTATGCCCATGAAGGCGTTCATATTGGCGCCGTCCATGTAAAGCAAGGAACCGTTTTTATGAAGGGCCTGGGAAATCTCAACGATATTCCGTTCGAAGACCCCCAGGGTATTGGGATTGGTCATCATCAAAGCGGCCACGTCTTCATTTAAATGGGCTTCCAGGGAGGCTACATCCAGGATGCCGTTTTCATTGGAAGGGATTTCTTTAACCTCGTAACCGGAAAAATGGGCGGAGGCGGGGTTGGTGCCGTGAGCGGAATCAGGAATTAATATTATCTTCCTGGGGTTGCCTTTAGCGGCCAGGTGTGCGCGGATAATCTTTATCCCGGTGAATTCGCCGTGGGCGCCGGCGGCCGGCGTCAGGGTAAAACCCGCCATTCCGGTAACGTCCTTTAACCACTTTTCCAGGGTATTCATGATCTCCAGGTTGCCCTGCACCAGTTTCAAGGGCGCATAAGGATGGGCGGAGAATTCTTCCCATCCGGCAATGGCCTCGTTGATCTTGGGATTGTATTTCATGGTGCAGGAGCCCAGGGGGTAAAACCCGGAATCCACGGAATGGTTCAAATGGGACAGGTTGGTATAATGCCTGACGATTTCCACTTCGGACAGTTGGGGAAAATCCTCCAGGTTCTGGCCATCCCGGCGGTATTGGTCATCCAATGAGATGATATCATCGGGGAACTCGGTCTCGGAAAAGGAGTAACCGATTTTCCCTTCTTTACTTTCATTAAATATCAATTCGGGCAGCTTGTTCATTTTAACTCTCCAATGGCGTTTATTAACCGGTCGATATCTTTCTTCTTATGCACTTCGGTAAAATTGACCAGGACCGCTTTTTCATAATCTTTATGGAACCATTTCAAGGGGACGCCCAACAGGATGCCTTTGGCTTCCAGTTTAGCGGTAAAGTCATCCACGGTCATATTATTGATTTCCAATACGATTTCATTGAAGAAGTTCTTGGGGTATTTGACGGTCACGTGGGGGAATTTTTTGATTTCTTTGACAAAGTAAGCGGCGTTGAGATGGTTGGATTTGGCGATTTTCAGCAGGCCGGTTTTGCCCATGGTGGCCAGGTACATACCGGCCCTCAAGGCGCACCAGGCTTCGTTGGAGCAAATATTGGAAGTGGCTTTTTCGCGTTTGATATGTTGTTCACGGGTGGAGAGGGTCAGCACGTAACCGCGTTTTCCTTCGACGTCCAGGGTTTCGCCCACGATGCGGCCGGGCATCTGGCGGACAAAATCTTTTTTTGCGGTCATGAAGCCCAGGTACGGACCACCGTAACCCAGGGGCAACCCAAAACTCTGGGCTTCACCTACCACGATATCCACGCCCATTTGCCCGGCGGGCTTGAGAAACGGCAAAGACATGGCTTCGGCCACTACCTGGACGGATAGGGCGTCTTTGCCGTGTAAGATATCGGAGATTTTTTGACTGTCTTCCACACCACCGAAGAAATTGGGAGATTGGAAAAGAAGACCGGCGCAATCGTCGCACACTTTTTTATTTAAATCTTCCAGGTTGACAGTTCCCGTGGTTCTTTCAAAGTCCACATATTGAATTTTCAATTCGACCAGGTCGCGGAGGTAGGTCTCAATGATTTCGATGTATTCCGGGTGGAGGTTGCGGGCGATGAGGATGGTATTTTTTTTGCGGGCTTTGCGGGCTACCAGGAGCGCTGCTTCAGCGGCGGCTGTACCGCCGTCGTACAGCGAAGCATTAGAAACGTCCATGCCGGTCAGCATGGCCATCATGGTCTGGTATTCGAACATGGCCTGCAAGCTGCCCTGGCTTACTTCGGGTTGGTACGGGGTATAGGGGGTGACAAATTCTCCTTTACCGCTCAAATGATTTACCACTTCGGGGATAAAATGGCGGTAAGCGCCGCCTCCTAGAAAACTTAAATACTCAGAGAATTTGTTTTTCTTTGCGATTTCTTTAAACGTTTCGAGCAAACGGTCTTCCGGTACGGCGGGGGGGATGTGATCCAGCGGATAATAGGCTTTATCTTGCGGGATATCTGAAAAGAGTTCCCGGGTATCTTTTATACCCAGGCATTTTCGCATCTCCTCCCGGTCGGAATCGGTGAGTGGAAAATATCTCATTTATTTCTCCTCTAAAATTCCTTTCAGGTATTCTTCGTATGCGGCGGCGTTCATAAGGGTGTTCAATTCGCCGGAATCGTCCATCCTGATTTTGAAAACCCAACCCGCGCCGTAAGGGTCTTTATTAATGGTTTCCGGTTTACCTGCCAGGAATTCGTTGACTTCGACGATTTCGCCGGTAACAGGGGAATATATATCACTGACTGCTTTGACGGATTCGATATTGGCGCAGGCGTCTCCTTTTTCTATTGAGTCGCCCACGGCCGGAAGTTCAACGTACACGACATCGCCCAATTCTTTTTGCGCGTAATCGGAGATGCCGATAATGGCAATTTCTCCTTCTGTTTTAACCCATTCATGCTCTTTGGTAAACTTTAAATCCTTTACATTTGCACTCATATTTTCCTCCTATTTTATTTTTCTCTTTTATAAAAGGGCATTTCCACAACCCTGGCGGAAACCTTCCGGTCGCGAATCCCGATTTCGAATTCAGTTCCGGGTTGGCATTTATCCAGGGGAAGATACGTCATACCGACAGCTTTTTTTAAGAAGGGGGCAAAGGTGCCGCTATTGACAATGCCGTATTGTTTGCCGTCAACATAAACCGGGTATTCGTGGCGGGCGATTCCTTTACCGGTCACTTCAAATCCGATCCGTTTCCGGGTGATACCTTGTTCTTTTTGTTTTTCCAGAGCCTCTTTTCCCAGGAAATCGCCTTTTTTCAATTTCAGGATCCATTCCAGGTCGGCTTCCAGGACGGTATGACTGTCGTCGATATCGTTGCCGTACAGGGGCATACTGGCTTCCAGTCTCAAGGTATCCCTGGCGCCTAGTCCAGTCGGGATGATACCCAGGGGTTTTCCTTTCTCCGCCAGTTCCAGGAAAAGATTGGCTGAATTTTTTTCATCGGCTTTGAAATAGATTTCAAAGCCGTCTTCGCCGGTGTACCCGGTGCGGGAAATGAGGCAATCCAGTTTCCTTACTTTACCGAAGGTGAAATGGTAGTATTTAATAGCGGTGAGATCGGTATCGGTGAATTGGGAGAGCAGTTGTTCGGCCTTGGGGCCCTGGACGGCGATTTGGGTATAGTCATCGCTCTCATTTTTGATTTCCACATCGAAGTGGCCGGCTTTTTCTTTCATATGTTTGAAATCTTTGTCGGTATTGGCGGCGTTGACCACCAGAAGGTACTCTTTTTCGTTGATCATATGGACCAGCAGGTCATCGACAAAGCAGCCATTTTCAGTCATCAGGCCGGAATATTGGATTTTTCCAGGGACTAATTTGGCGGCGTTGTTGCAGGTGAGGTATTGGACGGCGTCAAGGGCTTGGGGGCCCCGGAAGAAAACCTCTCCCATGTGGCTGACGTCGAAGAGCCCGCCGGCGGTTCGTACAGCGATATGTTCTTCGTTCAGGCCTGAATCCGCATATTGAACGGGTAATTCCCAGCCGACGAATTCGATCATTTTTCCATTTAAAATATGGTGTGCCTTGTTGGGCTTTGTTTTTTTCATATTGGGTCTCCGTTAAACGTTAAATATGAAATTTATTAGTCTTAAAAGTATCATACTAGCCTACAAAAATCAAGAGTACAGGCCTTAAAATCTTAAAAAAATAGGCTGCGAGTCTGCGTCTTATCGTCCTATGTATTTAAGTGTGAAACTTAAAACAATATCTCTACGGTATCTTCCCCGGTCAACTCTTCTACATCCTTCTTCATGGATAATGTGGCTTTTATGCCTTCCCCGGCATCAGACCCAACAAAAACTCTCTTGCCATCTGAACTTTTGATCATGATCAAATAGGGCACGGAGTCTTTATTACGACGCAGCCGCTCCTTTAACTCTTCATTAAAACGGTCGGTCAACTGGTCGTAATTTAATTTGATTAGTATTTTCCTCGCCTTCTTCTTTAAAAACTCCTCCAGGTCGGTCAACTGTTCGAGATAAAGATTGGGGCTGGCGTCCCCATTATCGGGTAATCGCCCCTCCAAATAATAGGGATGATCTTCTTTGATGCTGTCTTTTAACTGGGCCCAGGTATCTTTGAAAGCCAGTACTTTCATACGACCGGTGAGGTCCTGGAAAAACAATTCGCCGTAAAAAACTCCCTTTTTAGACTTCCGCTGCACATAATCGGTGATTACCCCCCCCAATTTCACGGCTTCATTTTCAAACTCCCCGGCTTCTATCTTGAATATACTGGTGTTGGAAATCTTGGTTATCTCTTCGCGGTATTTCTCCAACGGATTGTAAGTGATATACAGGCCGACAATTTCTTTTTCGTACTTTATTATCTCCCGCTCAGTCCACTCATCCTTGACCAGGTATTCGGCGGGAATTACGATTTGCATGGTCTCTTCGGTGGAAAATAAGGAGCGCTGGTTCCTGGCTTTGTGCTTCTGGATTACCGAAGCCTGGTGGATCACCTCTTCGACGCTTTCGAACATGGCGCGGCGCTTGAGATTGAATCCACTCATAGCGCCGGACTTAATGAGGCTTTCCAGTACAGCTTTATTGACTTTGGCCAGGTCGATGCGGGTGACGAAATCGGAATAATCTTTAAACGGCCCCTCTTTCTCCCGGGATTCCAGGATACTGGAAATAGCCGCCGATCCCACATTTTTAAGCCCTTTTAAACCGAAACGGACAGAACTGCGGGTCTCCACCCGGAACCCTTCAACGCTTTTACCGATGTCCGGCGGTAATACTTCGATTCCCATTTTGCGCGCCTCGGAAATGTACTGGATCACCTTGGAAGAGGTGGAAGTCTTTTCAGCTTCGGAACTTAAATGGGCGCTCATGAAATATACGGGATAATGGGCTTTTAAATAAGCGGTCTGGTACGCGAGGTACGCATAGGCGGTGGAATGGGATTTGTTAAACCCGTATTCGGCAAAGGTGGACATCTGGGAAAAAATTTCTTCTACTTTTTTCTTCTGGTGGTTTTTCTTTGCCGCCCCTTCGACAAATTCTTTCTCAATCGCCGGGAGTTTGTGAACCAACTTCTTGCCCATGATCTTACGCATTTCATCGGCCTTGCTCATGGTAAAGCCGGCCAAAACAACGGAAATCCGCATGACCTGCTCCTGGTAGAGGATGATCCCGTACGTGTCCTCCAGGATATCTTTTAATTCGGGGAATAAATATTGGATTTTTTCCTTGCCCAACTTCCGCTGGACATAACGCTCGGCCATGCCGGAACCCAGGGGACCAGGCCGGTAAAGAGCGTTTAATGCGATTAAATCGGTGAGTTTGTCAGGCTTAGAACGTTTCAAATACTCCCGCATCCCGGAACTTTCAAACTGGAATATGCCGTCTGTGTCGCCTTCCTGGAACACTTTAAAGGTCTTTTCATCATCCAACTGGATGTTATCCAGGTCGATGTCGATATTCTCTATTTCTTTGACTTCTTCGATTATTTTTTTGATGATGGTCAGGGTCTTTAAACCCAGGATGTCCATTTTCAGCAGGCCGATCTCTTCGACTTCATCTTTCTCGAACTGGGTAACGATGTCTTCCTTGGTTTTGTACAGGGGCATGAATTCGGTAAGCCGTCGGGGCGCAATCACGACCCCGGCGGCATGCATGGAGGTATGACGGACGGTGTTTTCCAGTTTCAATGCATATTCGATCAGTTTCTTGGTCTCAGGGACATGCTTGATTTCCTTTTGCAATTCCGGGTTATTGGCGATTTCAGCCGCCAGTTCCACTTTGGGACCATCCGGGATCATCTTAGCCAGGCGGTTGACATCATTCAATGGGATTTCCATCACGCGACCGATATCGCGGATGGCCAACTTGGCCTTCATTTTTCCAAAGGTAACGATCTGGGCAGTGCTTTCTTCGCCGTATTTTTCCCGGATATACTTGATAACTTTATCCCGTTGGTCGCCATCGAAATCGATATCGATATCCGGCATGGAAATTCGTTCGGGATTGAGAAACCGTTCGAAAATGAGATCGTATTGCAATGGGTCGATGCCGGTAATGCCCATAACATAGGACACCAGGCTGCCCACCACCGATCCCCTACCGGGACCGACGGGTATCCCATTCTCCCGGGCATAACGGATAATGTCCCAGACGATTAAGAAATAGCCGGGGAACCCCATTTCCCGGATTTTTTCGATTTCATAATCCAATCGTTTAACATAATCCTCAAAAGGATACTTTTTATTGTGAAAAGTGTGCTGAAGGCGCTCGAATCCCTTGCGGCATACGCTTTCGAAATAATCATCAATAGAGGTATCGGCCGGGACCTTAAATTCCGGGAGTGAATATTTGCCCAATTCGAAATCAAAACTGCACTTGCTGGCGATGTCCATGGTGATATCCAGGGCTTCGGGGAGACTCTTGAACGTCTCCCGCATCTCTTCCATGGATTTGAAATACATTTCATCGGTTTCTTTTTTCATGCCCCGTTCGGGGTTGGAGAGAACCTCGTTGGTTTGCAGGCAGATGAGAATTTCACGCACATCCGCGTCTTCGCGGTTGAGATAATGGACATCATTGGTGGCCACCAGCGGGATGGAAAGGTCTTTGGATAAGGCGACTAATTTGGGTAATACTTCCACTTGATCAGGGAGATTGTGGTCCTGGATTTCGATGTAAAAATCATCTTTAAAGAGTTCCCGGTACCATTTAGCCGCTTCATAGGCTTCTTGTTCGCGGCGATGCAGCATTTTCCTGGGGATTTCCCCGTGGACGCAGGCGGAAAGGGCCAGCAGGCCGTCATGGTATTTTTGTAATATTTCTTTGTCAATCCTGGGCCTCCGGTAAAAGCCCTCGGTAAAGGAACGACTGATTAATTCGCACAGGTTGCGATAGCCTTCCTGGTTCTTGACCAGCACCACCAGGTGGTGGTAATTGTCTTCCTCTTTCGCTTTATCCGGTTTATTGAAACGGGAATCCGGTGCCACATAGAGTTCCACGCCGATAATGGGTTTGATTTTTTGTTTCCTGGCGGCTTTATAGAAGTTAAGGGCGCCGAGGATATTGCCGTGATCGGTCAAGGCAATGGCCGGCATATTATATTGGACGGCCTTTTTAATCAACTCCTCTATTTTAATGGATGAATCCAGTAGGCTGAACTGCGAATGAAGATGCAAGTGGATGAAACTTTTCATTCCCATTCGATGGTGCCGGGTGGTTTGGAGGTTAAGTCATAGACAACGCGGTTGATGCCTTTGACTTCATTCACAATCCGGCCAGCCACTTTCTTCAAGAATTCCAGGGGCGCGGGGTACCAGTCGGCGGTCATGCCGTCCACGCTTTCCACCAACCGGACAGCGGCGACATTTTCATAGGTTCTTAAATCCCCCA
>JAUPLE010000397.1 GCA_030837085.1 Acidobacteriota bacterium
CCAGGAAACCGAATTCATCCCGTATGTCCGTATCTTGCGTCGTCATTTCATATAATAAAATGCCGAATAAACAGATAATCGAGTCGATTTCCGCCTTTCTTTCTTTGGCCTGCGGTGAGAGGTAGGATATTACATTGAAAAGGTCTTTATTGATAATAACTTTGGTCCCACTTAAATCCGTTAGGCTGGAAATATGTTCGGGCATATCGGCATCTAATAAAACAGGATTATAATCGTCATCAGAGATTATTATTTTTTCAGGCCGTATATTCCAATAAAAAAAACCCTGCTGGTGAATCAACTCAATGGTTGAAAGTATTTTCTCCGATATATTCAAAATGTGTTTCCATTCTAATGGGCCTTTAGCGTGAATATACTCATTTAAACTGACTCCTTTGATATATTTCGAGATTAAATAAGGAATTTCAAACAACACATCATGGAATACGTAAGGAATTCGAGCCTGGTTAACGTAACCTAAAATATTGGGATTCTTCCTGAATTCATAAAAAAATTGCGCTTCCTTTTCAAACTCCTCCCTTTTCTTTTCAAATATATTCTTTATATCTTTTACGCTCTCTGCTTTTATACTGTGCAAAATCAAATTAAAGTTCATAAGTTTTAGGGCGTGATCTCTATTAGAGGTTTTATTATGGACCATGTAAACCCTGGAGTATGTACCGGTAGCAATAAGCCCCCCGCTAAAATCGTATGAATCTTGCAACCTCTCCTGGAGAGTAGAAAAAATAGGATCCTTTTTTATGGGTTGTTGGAAATCCGGCGATAGCAGTTCGCCGGCAGGGATATTCGTCCCTTTAATTATAGGTTTATGCATTGTTTTAACCAATTGACTCAATCGATCCGCAAATTCCCCGATTTCTGGATTGGTTGGCGGCAATTGCCTTTCCTGGCCAAGTTCCGGCTTTATTATCGAAGGTTGATCGGTAAGCCTGCGGTAAAGCTCCTCCGCCCCTTTAGTATTATCAATGCAGTAATACGAAAATCCTTTGATAGGGGAAGGTACATATTTGATATCCCCTCTATCGAATAGAATTGGGATAAACCGATTTGTCTTTTGGCGATCAAAATAAATATGGTTATAGGATATAGTTGTTTCGAAGTATACACCAGACCCTCCCCCATTTTCCTCAACTCCATTAATGCGGTTCCAATAACTTTCCGAGCAAATAATCAGAACAAATTCAGCTTTTTTAACCTGGATGTCCATCCATTTGGGCCAGCCCTCGGAAGTGCAAGATTCATATTGATCCAATACGGCGTCGATTTTATATTTTCTTAAAAGATCTGCGAAAGCCAGGACCAGGTCACGATGTGCTTGTGAGTAACGACTGTAACTGATGAATACTTTTCCTTTTTCTTTTTCCATTTGGTTACCTCACCAGGAAATCATCCCCAGATAGCCCGAACATTTTATCGCCTTATTCGGCCTTTTCAATACAGCATGCAACTCATCTTTTCTTTTCAATGTTAACCTCCGGTTTCCTTTTTAATTCTATTCCATTTCGCTTAATTATTCAAGTGGTGGAAGGCGATTATTTTTGACGTAAGATTCTTTTCTCTATGTACCCTGCCAATTGGGGCCATTTTTCGACTGCCCCCTTCACTCCCCCAAACTCGTTTTTGTAATCCCTGGAAGTACACATCGGGTAATTTTACTTTTTTAATTCTCAAATGTCAAGGGGAGCGGAACGGAAAAAACAACCTTGTATTTTAGCCACGGACAAACACGGACTAAACACGGACGTTTGTTTGTCTACAGATTATCTAATACAAGTAGTTTTTCGCAATTGTTCCCTATCCTGCGAAACCTCCGGCGTCATTTTTACAACTGGCGTGGCCATGTTTACACCTGCCGTGGCCATTTCCGCATCCTGTTTGCCGATTTCCCCAGAATCGATGCCGATCGAGGCAATTTTTTGCCGGTCTCCACAAAATAGATGGCGATTTCGACATGCACTTTGCCAGCTTCCACAAAGTGGATGCCAATTGAGGCAAAATTTTGCCAATGGCGGCAAATTTTTGCCGATTGACGCCAAACTGGTTGCCGGTTTCCGCATCCTGTTTGCCAATTTCCGCAAAATGGCTGCCGATCAAGGCAAATTTTTGCCGATTTCCGCAAAATAAATGGCGATTTTAACATGCACTTTGCCGATATCCACAAATTGGATGCCGATTAAGGCAACACGGACTAAACACCGACTTAGCCGCTAAGAACGCAAAGACACACGAAGAAAAAACAGCCCACGAGGGTAAAAAACGAAGTTAAGAAGTTAAGAGGGTAAGAAGGTGAGAAAAAGATAAAATGATGAATGAAGAATGAGGAAAAGAAAATCCGAAATTCGAATATCGAAATCGCGTGTTTCAAACAAATTCAAATGACCAAAAAACAAATAACCAAAACAAGAACAGCCCCCGGAACACACGGACAAGAGAAGAGGGGAAAAGATTCTCTTTAATTAATACGGTTCTTCATCAATCCAGTTGACAATTTGGCTTTTTGGAAGAAACTTCATGAAATGCTTTTTATTGCGGGTGATTGATCATTATCGTTTCGCATTTCAATTTTGTCAAACATTTCTCCCCATGCC
>JAUPLE010000398.1 GCA_030837085.1 Acidobacteriota bacterium
TTCCGCCAGTTGGGAACCCGTGACCATTTCCAGTTTGCCCCGGTGGTCTTCGAAACACAGGAAACCTTCGCCTTTATCGTTGATATTGCCGTGGGCGGTGATATGGAGGATATCGTGTTTCCCGTCTTCCAGGCGGCCTTTGATTTCCTCCAGGGTGCTTTTGACCGGGTCCGGCATATCCAGGTAAACTTCGTCGCGGTCAAACCCTTGAAAGGCATTCAGCATGGTATCCTGTTCCTGTTCGTAAAAGATATCTGCCGCGTCGTCGGGGCTGGCGGTGATAGAAAGGATTTTGATTTGCTTTTTGAACCGCCCCGGGTGGGAAATGGGCGCTGTTCCATCATAATTGTGTTTAATTTCACGGGCAATCCCGGTTAGAACTTTAGTAACATCGGATGTACTTAAATCCTGGAGGGGGTGTTTGATATCATGCGCGGCTTGAAAGTCCTTCAACCCGTATTCCTCATAAAGGCAATCACGGATCAGAAGCCAATACAGCGTGCATTCTTTCTTTTTGACGGCGTCAAGAATGGCCGGGAGTTCGATGGTAGTAATATATTCCGAAGCGATAAAATTTTCGCTGACCAGCAGAACCGCAATTTTAGCGGTTTCCAGGGCCTTGATGATTTCCTCATGCCATTGGTCGCCGGGTCCAATTTTCGTGTCATCCCAGAGAGTAATTTTCCCTTTGCTGACCAGGGGTTGCAGTATGGTTTCCAGTTTTTGCAGCCATTTTTTATCTTTATGGCTGTAGCTAATAAATACTTTGTCCCGCAAGTGCTCACTCATCACGATCTCCTGTTCCCGGTTTTCGCAGGCTATGCGTTAGCAGCTAATAATTTTCTTTGATATAACCCTCAATCATCTCTATGAAACGTGAAGCGTCATTCAATTGCGCCAGGGTTTCGTCTTTCGATATTAAGAAAAAATCATCATAATCGCTGTCATTCCTGAAATCCTGGGCGTCCATTAATATTTTGGAATATTCTTTTCCAATTTTCCCTGTCTTCACAAACTGCTTGTTAAAAAAAGCAATAACTCCGGTGTGTTTCCTGGAGTCGAAATTCTCTAAGGCCAATAATGCTCTTACTGCATGAAAGATCGAATAATAGGAACGATTGATAGATTGACTCAATTTTTTATTTTCAAATAATAATTTCGATGCTTCCAGTTCGTCTTTTGCCTTATTCAGTCTATGTTTTGATAAGTCGGCGCCCCGGTTAGCCATATAGAGCCACACCTTCATTATAAATTGTCGAATAAAAAGGGATCATTTCCCGGTGACTTAAATATTGCCGATAATCTTTTATTATAATCGAAATGACCACATCATACTTCAAAGACAAATCTACTTTTATGCCGGATATTTTCTTCCTGGTCTCAACCATATTCTTTACGCTGTTGTCAACAAAAACAACGATATCGATATCGGAATCCTTGTCTTGTTGGTTTCTTGCGCAAGAACCATATAACACGATTTCTTTCAATTCATCTCCCAACGCGGAAGATATCTCTCGCGTGATATCATCCACTATTGCTAGCGTTATGTTATTTTCGATAAAAGATATATTTTTCATCATTTACCTTCCCATGCATTGTAATACAAAAGCGGTTATTTTTCAATAGAAAAGGGAAGGCAAGAAAAAATCTTCCGAAAAATCATCGATGTTTTAATATTAAAATTGTAGGGAACTGGCATTGCCTGTTCCACCAATGCATTTAAAGGAGCCCTTCGGGCAGCGTAGGGGCAGACCTGTGTGTCTGCCCATCCCGCTTTTTATTTTTTTAAAATATTTTTTTTGAAATAAATCCGCCCGCTGGATTGTCTAATATATAAAACAACAAAGGAGTCGAACACTGGAAGACATAGAATTGCTGGAAGCGGCCCGAAACGGCGATAAAAACGCTTTTAAAGAGCTAATCATGAAATACGAACAACAGGTTGCCAAAACCGTAATCAGCATGCTGGGCCAGGGCCCGGAAGCGGAAGATATCGGCCAGGAAACTTTCATCCGCTTCTACCGCGCCTTAAACCAATTTAAAGGAGACTCCGGCATCGGCACCTACATCACCCGCATCGCCATCAACCTCTCATTAAACGAACTCAAACGCCGCAAGCTGAAAGCAAAACTTTTTTTCCAGGCCCATGAATCCCAAACCGACGACCAATTGTTCAACACCCTGACGGACCAAAACAGTAATGAACGCAGTGAAATCAACGCGATTGTCCGCAAAGGCATCGAGAAACTGGACCTGAAATCCCGCGCCGTCATCGTGCTGCGCTTAATCGACGGCTATTCCACCACGGAAACGGCCAAAATCCTGGACCTCCCCATCGGCACTGTCCTGTCACGCCTCACCAGGGCCCAAAAAAAATTAAAATCTATACTTCAACCTATCTTAGGAGGTGTATCATGTCTCTAAAACAAGGGAAAATCATCGACCTGCTCTACCGCTCTTTCGACGGCATCCTTTCCCCCAAAGAACAATCGGAACTGGATAACGCCCTTGAACGCCAGGCAACCCTTCAAGAAGAAAAACAACGGATCGAAGCCCAACGAAAAGCAGTTTCTCAAAGCGCGGAAGGATACTCGTTTAATCCTTTCTTTGCCCATCAGGTCATGAACCGCATAAACGCCTTAACCGGCAGCCAGAGTTACGCGGAAATTTTCGTCGATTACCTGGAGATGCTCTTTAAACGCATGGCCCTGGTCACTATTACCCTCTGCTTCATCATGATCTCCTACAATATCTTATCCGAAGAAATCCTGAAAATAATCGACATCTTCTCCCCCTCCCCAGTGACTTATGAAGCCATGCTTCGATTACCTTTATTTTAATAATATGATGAGGCTCATGCAAAAAATGCCTCCGGCGGCCAGGGGCTCTTTTGAAAAAGCACCCCTGGACCCCACAAAACTTTTAATGGAGAAACAACCATGAACATAAA
>JAUPLE010000039.1 GCA_030837085.1 Acidobacteriota bacterium
CATGGGCAAAAGGTAAAATTTCAATACCCTGCTGTCTCATATACTTATCTCCACCATAAATCAGATAAGCTTTCGCCATTGGATATTCTCGAATAAAGGAGTTTAAACCATTTAACATCGATCCGGAGACTCTATTGGATCGTTTCACTTCAAATGCTTTGATTCCTTTTTCTCCATACAGGACAAAGTCTACTTCATAATTGTTCGAAGTACGCCAATAATACAGCGAATATCCCAGGTCCAGGTAATGGTTGACTGCCATCAGTTCCTGGAATAGGAGTGTTTCACATGCCGCGCCCTCTGCTTCTTCCGGTAAATCCAGGGGTCCCCTGGGGCGGATGGTGCGGTAAACCCCGACATCAAAAAAATAGAACTTCGGATGGGCTGCCAGGCGGCGTTTGGCTTTTTTGGTGAAAACCGGCAGCCGATAACCGATCAGTAGGTCTTCTAAAATGGTAAAATAATTTTCAACCACCTTTCGTTGGACGGCACACTCTCGGGCAACTTCGGTGATATTGAGCACAGAACCTTGTGAAAAACTGGCCGCTTCAAGGAATCTTGAGAAAGAGCCCAAAGTCCTGGTTAGTCCTTCATGTTTGACTTCCTCTTCCAGGTAGGTTTTGACATAGCTTTCCAGGTATTTTTCAGGGTGTGAGTCTTTGGCTGCAGAGGGTAGGTGCCCGTATTTTAATGAATAATCTAAATTGAAATCTTCACCCAGTTCAATGGCGGTTAACGGGTGAAGTGAATAAGTTAACGCGCGACCGGCAAGAAGGTTTGGTCCGGCTCTTCTTAATTTGCGTGCACTGGAACCGGTTAATACGAATTTAAAGCCGGATTTTTCGATTAAACGATGGACTTCATTGAGAATTTCGGGGATTCTTTGAACCTCATCGATAATCACCCACTCTTTAAAATTCCCCGGGATTAAATTTTCCAGCCGTTGGGGATTAGCCAGAAGATTATTAAATAATTGGGCTTCAAGCAAATCGATGTAAATCGCACGGGGAAATGTGGATTTTACCCAGGTGGTTTTCCCGGTGCCCCGGGGTCCAAATAGAAAAAAGCTCTTTTTTGGCGGTGGTTGTATCAATCTGGAATACATGACTCCATTTTACATATAATTTTGGAATTGTCAACTCCATTTTTCAATTAGAGAAAATAAGAAAATATGTGGGCAGGCGAATTTTTGCTTCGTCCGGTTTATTTCTCTTTTAATGCGGATTCAACCATGTCTTTATGATTCTCTTTGAATTGGTGGAAAGAGAGCAGGGTTTCGTATTTCAACATCGGGATAAGCTGCATATGTTCCACCAGTTCTTTGATATCCTGTGGAAGCGCGGCCAGGGGATCGGCCGCCGCCTTGTTTTCGTTGTCTTTTTCCTTGTAAAACATAGGGCCTTTGTTAAGTATCAACCAGTCCATGGAAATCCCCAGGTTTTTTCCCAGCCTGGCGAGAATCGAAAACTGGGGAAGCGTCCTGGCGCTCTCATATTTATAATACGTAATCCTATGAGTTTTAATGTTCCCCACCATACTTGCCGGCGAGAGCCCCAGGGTTTCACGTATTTTCCGAAACCTTTGAGCGACTTCAATCAATAATTCTTTTTTTTTCATGTTTCAACCTCATTGGTCTATACTACCATATGTTTTAACTAAAAAAAAGGGTCCCGGGGTAAAAAAATGACTTGAAATCATTTTTTATGTAGATGAAGGACATCAAATAGATGTCTCGTGGCAACGTAACGTTGCCAATTAGCAACACAATGTTGCTGATTAGCCTGTACTACTAGTTGATTATAATAAATATGTTGCAACATGGCATGTACAACTAGCTGCATATAAACAATATGTTGCCGCATGGCTTGTATCATTATCTACGCAGCAACAATCTGTTGCTGTATTGCAACATCACGATGCTGCTTGTCAACATAAAGATTATGCATTGCATCGACACGCTGCCGGATAGCATCATATAGTGGTTGAACGGCATGTTTATGTTGCCGATTCGCATATATATGTTGTTACATGGCATAAATATGTTGCCGCATCGCTTGTATATGATGCCAAAGAGCATCTGATAGAATGGGGAATGATGAAGAAAAAACAGGAAGCGCGGAAGCGAAGAAGAGCGGAAGAGAAGAAAAACAATCTGTGTAAATCAGTGTAATCTGTGGACGGGCGTTTTTAATTCGTGGAAATTCGTGTAATCCGTGGGCCGTTTTTGGATTTCGTGCTTTTTTAGAATGACGTAGCCCTAGAAAGAAAATAGGGGTACTGGAAAAAAACTTAAAAAAGAGGTATATTTATCACCTGGAGGAAGTAATGAAAAAAGTATTCCTGATTTTGATAATGATTTTATTTGTCACAGCGGCGATACAAGGTCAAGACGACCTGTCGGCATTGGTGGCCGGCGCCGGCGAGGCAGCAGATTTTGCCGGGTCTAACCAATTGCTGGTTTTTGACCGCACCTGCGTTAATGTCATGGATTCGGGACTTAGCCATGTGGACAAAGAAGTCCTTTACAAAGTTCTAACCATAAACGGGGGAAAAGAGTTAAAATCCCTGGTTTTCACTTTTGACCCACAGACCGCCTACGTTGAAGTCAAAGGCGCTAAAGTGATCAAAAAAGACGGCCGGATCATCGACATCCCGCTGAGTAAAGTTTCCGATTATCCTGCCCCGGCCCGCGCCATTTACTGGGGCGGCAGGGAAATAATGCTAGCCGTGGGCCGACTGGAACCGGGCGACGGTCTCTGGGTTAAAACCTATCGAAAAGGGTTCACCTATGCCCTGCTCTATCAAGAAGAAGACGAGCGGTACATCCCGCCCATGAAAGGCCATTTTTACGATATTATCCCTTTCTATTCCACTATCCCCATCAAAACCAAGACCTATGAGGTCTCCATCCCCGCCGATAAAAGGTTCCAGTACGAATTTTATAACGGCGATGCCCGCCATTACGCCCACGTGGAAGGAGAGCGCAATGTCTATTTCTGGGAGAAAAAAGATATCCGGCCTATAAAAAGAGAAGCCGGTATGGACGATCCTTCCGACTTTCTACCCAAACTGCTGGTTTCCACTTCCCCGGACTGGAAAGCCAAATCCCTGTGGTTTTATAAAGTTAATGAAGATTACGGGTCCTTTGAATACGATGATGAAATAAAACAGAAAACCCAGGAGATTATCCGCGGCGCAGCCAATGATTGGGAAAAGATATCCCGTCTTACCCATTGGGTCGCCGAAGAAATACGTTATTCCGGGATATCCATGGGCGAAGGCGAAGGTTTTACGCTGCATAAAGGAACCATGACTTTCACGGATCGCTGCGGTGTATGCAAAGACAAAGCCGGGATGTTGGTTACGATGCTGCGGGCCGCGGGTTTCGAGTCTTACCCGGCCATGACCATGGCCGGTAACCGCATCGATCGCATCCCCGCCGATCAATTCAATCACAGCGTCACCCTGGTTAAAGTAGACGGCAAGTACCATCTCCTGGACCCCACCTGGGTGCCCGGCGTCAGGGAACTCTGGTCTTCCGCTGAACAACAGCAAGAATATTTGATGGGCGTCCCCGAAGGAGCAGACTTAATGAGCACACCCCTCAGCCCCCCGGAGAAGCATTATTTAAAATATAAAATCGTTTCCCGGATCACGCCGCATGGCCATTTGCAAGCGAATATCGAAATCGAAGCGGAAGGACAATCGGATAACAATTTAAGGCGCGGCTTTCAAAGAAATTTGAAAGAGTCCTGGCTCCAGGGACTCCAGGCCGAATTTTATAAAATACACCCCGAAATCGCTATCTCCAAACTGGTTTACCACGATCCCTACGACCTCTCGAAACCCATGAGAATAACCTTTTCCCTGGAAATCCCGCATTATTTACCCCCCAGCGCCGGGGAAACCCTTATCACCCCCATTTCCTCCCGCTTACCCTTTGCCAATTTGATCTTTTTCAGCGCCCTGGAACCTTTTTCCGGGGATCGGGTATATCCCTTTAACATGCGCTGCTCGCAGATGGTGGAAGTAATGGAAACCCTGCAATTGCCCGGCGGTTTTAAGTTAATCAATCCCGGGAAGATGAATAAAATCGACGGCAGCGGCGCTTCATTTACAGGCGATATCCAGCAAAAGGGAAACTCCATTCTCATCGAAAAAACGATTAAAGTAAAGAAACGGGTATATCAACCGGAAGACTGG
>JAUPLE010000399.1 GCA_030837085.1 Acidobacteriota bacterium
ACGAATCCGCGACTTTACTGTGCATGCCTCAGAGGAAGAAGACTATCGGAGAGCCGTATACTGGAAATCTGTATGTACGGTTCGACGAGGGAGGCGGGAATCCCCCGCCTCTACTCTACTGGCAAAATTTTTACTTTTGTTGTTTTTTTGCCCATTCCAGGATTTGCTCAAATTTGGTTTGCCCTTCGGCGGGCGCATCCAACAGGGGACGGAATTTTTTGTCATAGTTAAAGTTATTGCCGTCTTGATCTACCAGGGAACGAGGACGTTCAACCGGTTTATATTCCAGCCCCTCCAGTTCAACACCCCAGAAGAATTCGACTCCTTCGCTAAAGGTAAGGAACAGCGGCGTCGGTTTACCGGCGTTTAGAAAATCAAAATAAATGGTTAAATCCCACAGACGGATGGTCTCATCCCATGAGCCGGAAGCGATGGTCTTGCCGTCAGGACTGAAGGCCGCAGAGGTAACAGGTAGTGAATGTCCCCTGAGTGTCCTATCCTTGCTGATGGGTTTATTATCCAGGTGAGTATAGCTAATAAAAACGTCATAAGCGAAATCCATCCACTAGCTCCGACGGCATAATGAAATATTGTAAATTTTTAAGAAAGTGAAGTCAAGTATTAGCCAATTTTATTTTCTCCGCCATCTTATCCGGGTTTTGACGAACATCAAACACTGTATCTATGATGACTCTATCGCCCTTGACCCGATAGATAATTTTATAATTACCTTCTACCAGGTATCTGTATATATCGGTTTTATGACTCAATAACGGTTCTTTCTGACCTATCCCGGGGAAACCACCTTTTAAAACTTCTGTCTTATCTAAAATTCCGGTAATTACCATGAAGGCAGCCTCTTCAGAGAATTCAGCTATATAATCATAGATATCTTGTAAATCATTTTTTGCAGGAAATGTCCAAACGATTTTTTTTATCTTTTTTTCCACGTTCCGATTTCTTTTCTCAGGGCATCCTGTGTGATTATCTCCCCTCTCTCCAGGGCTTTTTCGGATTCTTCTATCCGGGCATAAAAGGTTTCAATGGGCATAGGTTCAATACTTTCTTCCCCTATTTTTCGATTCATATTCTCTATCAGGGTTTTAAGTTGATGAAGTAAAAACTCATCCTGTATTTTCAGTAAATGCTCAATCAGCCAAAGTTTCTCGGTTTGTATATTCATTTTCATTATTTAATATTAACAGATTTAATCGCATTTTTCAAATGAAAATAAAAAAATTTTTCCAATTCAAGGGTATTTCATAAATGATCTTTAATATTGCGCTATTTAGCGTTACGCTAAATAGTGTAATACAAAACAGCCCAATTTTCACCCCCCCCATGCTGGGGGCCCGATTGTAGAACTGTTACGATGAAGCCGGCAGGCAGTTGCTTTCACGTTAAACCATAACAGCATGAAAATTTGCGACCATATGGTCTCATCAAGGTCGAAAGAATGCGAAAAAGCTATTTGTTGGCCTTAATGGGCTCGAATGATACTTAAAAAGGAATATGATTGTCTTTTCAGGGTTAAATATGGCTTAAAAAGGCAAAATAAAATCTTATTAAGGTTGAACGCGCCTTATTTCGCCGCCGCTTGCCTCCTCGGGTCTGAAAATTCCTTCCGATGGCTTTCGATTACCTCAACAGTCAACATATTACCCTAATAGGCGATTTATTTACCCTAATAATCCCATTTACTGGCCTCCGCTGCAATTTACCGAAACCTCTGCCCCAAATGTCCATATAATAAGGATCGGATCGATGAAAGAGCCAAAAAAGGACTAAAAAACGCGAAATGACGCTATTCGCTTTTCGAAATAATATCCAACGCCGCTTTGACGCCGTCGGCGGCGGAACTAACTATCCCTCCCGCATAACCACTGCCTTCACCGGCTATATAAAGATTCTCCACCGCCCCGCAGCGACCATTCTTTTCCCGTACCGCCTGCACTAACGAAGATGTCTTACTCTCCAGCCCCAACATCACCCCTTCCTCAAATCCCCTCAGCTTCCGACAGAAATTTTTTATCCCTTCCTTTAACGATTCAATCACCTTCACCGGCAAGAGTTCATTAAAATCCGCCGGGACCAGCGCAAACGGATAACTGGATTTACTAAAAGCAGCCGAAACGTTCCCGCAAAGGAAATCGCTGATTCTACAGGCCGGCGCCGCATAACTATTGGAAAACTGGAAAAACCTTTCCTCCAATTGTTGAAGCCAGTCCAGCGCTTCCAGCGGTTCCGCCGCCTTGTCTAACAGCTCATTAATGTGAACCCCCGCTACTACGGCCGCATTCGCAAACGCGGAATTTCGTGAATAATTACTCATGCCATTGACTATATTGGCGCTTTTAGAAGCTGTGGCAGGAACCACTTTCCCACCCGGGCACATACAAAATGAATATACCGGCAGCAGGTTCGATTTCTGAAACGTAAGCCGGTATTCCGCCGCCTTAAGCCCCGGCAGCGAAGGTTGACCCCACTGGGCAAGATTGATCATCTCCTGCGCATGCTCCACGCGGCAGCCCACGGCAAAAGGCTTCACCCGGAACTCCACACCTTTGCGGATTAACATCCGATAGGTTTCATAAGAAGAATGTCCAATGGCAAAAATAAAATAATGGGCCCCGATTTTACCCGAAGCGGTTTCGACCGCCTGCATTTTTCCGTTAGCCAACTCGATATTTCCTACTTTGGCGTTAAATAAAAACTGCCCGCCCTTTTCCATGAAATCCCGACGCAAACGTTTGACGATTTTTCGCAAGTTATCGCTGCCCAGGTGCGGGTGCGCCAGGTAAGCGATTTCTTCAGGCGCGCCGCCTTTGATATAGGTATCGAAAATAAACGCGCGTTCACTGGAAATAGATTTCGTACGGGAGGTGAGTTTGCCGTCGGAAAAAGTGCCGGCCCCGCCTTCCCCAAATGCGTAATTACTATTTTCTACCAGTTCCCCGGTGCTTTCAAAAGATTCAATATCTTTTACCCGGGTATCCACATCCGGTCCCTGCTCCAACAAGGTAACATCAAAGCCCGCCGTTAATAAAGTATACGCGGCAAAGAACCCGGCAGGGCCGCTGCCTACCACCACCACCTTTTTATCCCGCTTCTTATACGGGATGGAAAAAGTTTCGCTGTACCGCGGTCCCGGGCCGGGAAGCGCTGGAGACGAAACGCCAACCCGGATATTCCAATGAATATTCCCTTTTTCCCGGGCGTCCAAGCTCTGTTTCTCAATAGTATAGGAAAACTCCTTTATCCCCAACTTCTTAGCGATTTTTTTCTTTAACTCCTCCACTGTAAAATCTGTGGGCAACTTAACATCAAGCACGCGGCGCGTGCTCCCTGTTGTAGAACTCTTACGGTAGTTTAACATTGGTTCCTTCATCCGGCTCTGTACCTTAAAGTATGCTGTACTCCGGCAGATACGCGGCGCGTGCTCCCTATTGTAGAACTCTTACGGTAGCTTAACATTGGTTCCTTCATCTGGCTCTGTGCCTACAAGGCATGCAGCCTATACCAGGTCAAAAGTAAATCTTACAGGGAACTAAGATTTAATTATAACAAAGGTTTTCGGTTAATTCAAGGATAAAGTCAATTTTGAGGAGTGCTGCGAGGCGCCCGCAGACGACGGTGTTAAAACAAACAGCATGTGGCTCCGGCCGGTCCCGTGCTAGGACTCCCTATAATGGTTTGAGATGAGGCCCAATACATCGGAAAACCTCAGGGCTGTGCAAAACGGGTGCAGCAGCATGCTGCCTCCGGCGGGCACACTGCGTGTGTTTCCTCTTAGGATTTGAAACGATGCACGGTACATAGGAAAAAAAAGGCCGTGCAAAGTGGGTCCAGCAGCATGCTGGGGAGTTCAGATTTTTCATGATTTACAAATTCACTCCTTCATGCTAGTTTTCAGGAATGGAGATTTCCATAGCTAATAGTATAGGAGGAATTATGTCTAAGAAATTAAACTTTACCTGTGTATTTGTTTTAATGCTTTTGCTTTCTTCATTTTTAGGTTCAGCCGATGAGCCGAAAAGCACACCACATTTGAGTGGAGTTCTGGGCTATGAAGGCAGCGACAACACCTTTTACGGATACCGCGCAGGCGCGGCCATTACCACGGGAACCGGCGATACTTTCATCGGGTTAGCCTCCGGTTACCGCAATACCACGGGAAGCAACAACTCCTTCCTCGGCGGACATTCCGGGTACAATAACATCTCCGGGAATTACAATACCTTTATCGGGAGGCAGGCGGGTTACAGCAATGATACAGGATACTACAACACATTCCTGGGCTGCTACGCCGGGTACAGTAATACTTTTGGCGATAACAATACATACATCGGGGGGTATGCCGGGCGTTACACTACTTATGGTAATCGCAATACAATTATCGGGATGGAGGCCGGGTACAATAATACAACCGGGATGGATAATGTCTACCTTGGCTACAGCGCCGGGAATCAAAATCTTTATGGTTCAGGGAACGTATGCCTGGGAGCCCGCGCAGGCTATTATGAGACCGGTTCCAATAAACTTTATATTGCCAATTCCGATACGAGTTCTCCCCTGATCTACGGCCAATTCGATAACGCAGTGGTTACTATTAACGGCAAATTAGGCATCGGAGTAAATCCTTCTTACCCACTTCACATGGCCAGCGGCGCTTACTGTTCCACCGGCGGAACCTGGACCAATGCTTCCAGCCGCGCATTAAAGGAAAATATCAAAGAATTGGACGCCAATGAAGCCCTGTCTGCCTTTGAAAAACTCATCCCCGTCAAATACAATTATAAGGTCGATAAGAATGATAAGCACGTGGGTTTCATCGCCGAAGACGCCCCCGAACTGGTGGCCACTGCCGACAAGAAAGGCATGAGCCCCATGGATGTCGTCGCCGTCCTGACCAAAGTTCTCCAGGAACAACAGCGAGTAAATCAAGAACAACAGAAAATCATCGCCGATCTCCAGGAACGATTGGCTAAAATTGAGAAAAAATAGGTAGGAACAGGCACTGCCTGTTCCCTACTTAACACTTAGCCCGGTCGAGCCGGAACCAAAAAGAAACGGCCTCCCTCCGGGAGGTCTTATTAATTGGGGGGAATTAGGCGCCTCGTTATACGCCTATCCCCCGCCAAC
>JAUPLE010000400.1 GCA_030837085.1 Acidobacteriota bacterium
GAATCTTCTTTTTTTCGCCGTTTAACGGGTCTGATTTTATTGTTTAACTGTTTTCTGGGACTCATCATGTTTCAATTATAGATTATTTTATATGATTTTTCAACCTGCCCGTGAAAAGATGACGGAAGAACAATTTAGGGCGATTCTAAAGGAATTGGGGGTGAGTGATGACTGTTGAGATGGCGTGGGAAGTTGATTTTTTCTTGAATATATGCTATATAAGAATCTGATGGACACATGTTAACAAAAGGATACCAAATTGAAGCTAACCTTTGAATGGGACGAAGAAAAAGCAAAGAGAAACTTAAAAAAGCACGGCGTCAGCTTCGAGGAAGCAAAAATGGTTTTTAATGATCCTTTTTCTATTACGATACCAGACCCTTTGCATTCCGATGCTGAACAACGATTCATCGATATCGGAAATACTCCAAAGGGGCGCGTTCTAGTGGTCGCTTACACAGAAAGAGGATCAAATATTCGTATTATAAGCTGCCGAAAGGCGCTGAAAAAAGAAAAGAGGATATATGAAGAAAAAGAATAGTAAATTTCAAGAGACAGAAGAACTTGAAATGCTCCCAGAATACGATTTTAAAAACGGTATTCGCGGGAAACATTATAAAGCCTATCGTAAAGGTCATAACGTAAAAATCCATAGAATCGACGGATCCGTTACTACCCAATACTTTAAACTTGAAGACGGGGCAGTGATGATTGAGCCGGATGTTCGTGCATACTTTCCTGATTCCGACTCCGTGAATAAAGCACTACGTTCAATAATTGAGCTTTTCCCCAGTAAAAAGAGCAGCAGGTCCTTTAACATCAATTTGAAACCGCACTGAAACTCTATCTTCAATCCTTTGCCATCTTTACCAAAATCGGCTCCCCCAATGCCAATATAGCAAGGAATAATATTTCCCGATGCCGTGAAAAGATGCCGGATGAAGAATTTAAAACTCTATTAAATGAACTTAAAATAGACCCGAAAGTGTTTGACTTAAAAGATAATATTACCTATAGGTCCTCTTCTTTTATTCCCGATACTTTTAGAAAATACCTTAATAAACCGATCTTAATCGGTTTATTGCCGTGAACCGGCACAGTGATTTTATTTTCCACTCCCTCTTTTCCATAAACATGATGGCTCCCCTTAATCCTTTGCAAATACCATCCATTAAGCTCAAGGATTCAACAAAATCGCTTTCCACTTACTTGTTTCATACTGCAATTTCCAGGACCCGAGAATTTCTATCGATGGCAATTTCTTCCTCCCTTGCCTCAAGATACCCTTCAACAGCCTCATAAATGTTCGATATTAATTCCTCTATGGTTTCGCCCTGGGTTCCACAACCCGGTAATGAGGGAACTTCAGCCCAATACCCACTATCTTCGTCCTCGTGTATAATGACTTTCATTTTCATATTACCCTCCGGACTTTAATTATACCATCCAGGAGAGTATTTTTCAATTGCTATATATTCTTGCCACTAAGAGACGTTGCGCCAAGCGGGCCTCCTATTAAAAAATCAAATTTCAAAGGCACAAAATCTCAAACAAATGCAGACTTCCGCTCTTCCTCGTTTTCTCGCTTCCTTTTTCCCGGCTCGCATCTCCTTGCTATACCCAACTTTACTTGTTTTTTAGAGCCAATCACCCGATTTTTGAGAATACTTTTACACTTTTATGAGATATTTACGTCTTTCCCGTGGTGAAATTCCAGCAGTTGTGAGATGCTTACGCCTCACATAGAGATTCCCGCTACCAACATTGTGATATTCACCGCTTACATTGAGGCTCCCGCCACCAACATTGAGGTCGCAGATTCCAATAATGAGGTTCCCTATACCATTTTAGAGAATGATTATAACAACAATCGCATCGATCTTCTCTTAATTGCATAAAAGTCTGCACTATATACGCCTTTATCTTCTCTTTTTTCCTTGACAACCACGGTGATTATATGGTAATATCCAGTACTATGACCTTAAACACGGTTTCTCCCGGGTCAAACGGAGGTACAACGTGAGAACAAAGCGAAGAAATAGGACAAATCTCTTAAGCAGGGCGCCCATTGCCGGCCGCTTACGCCTGGTTCGCAAGCATTTCGGCTTCAGCCAGGACCAAATGGCCAAGTATTTGGGGTGCAGCAGGGAAACCTTCGGTAAAAATGAACGGGGTTACTATATGCTCACCATTGATACTGTCGCCGCTTTATACACCAAACTGGGCGTTTCTATGGAATGGCTGCTCTTTAATCACGGCCCCATGCTCCGGAACAGTGAAAAAACGAAATCGGAATTGAAACTGGAAACCCAGGCGGAAATGTCTTTCCCCGATGAATTGAACGAAATGATCAGTATGATGAAAAATGTCCCCTTCCTGCGCTATGCCGTCATGGGCTATTACCAGAAATTCAAACTGGAAAACAAACACACTATCCTGCAAGCCCTTGGCCAGGACAAAACTACGGGAAATGAATGAAAAATGGTGAACCATGTTTGAATACCACTCAACCATTAAAATGCATGAAACCGATGCTGGCGGTGTATTGTTTTTCGCCAACCAATTCAAATTGGTCCATGATGCCTACGAGGCTTTCCTGGAATCCAAAGGGATTACGATAAAGGATTTATTGGTAAATACCGCTTTCCATCTGCCCATCGTACACGCGGAAACGGATTTCAAAGCCCCTTTGCGGGTAGGGGATAGGGTGGTCGTCAGGTTAAAAATGAAAAAGACCGGGACTACTTCCTTTACCCTGGCCCATGAGATTTATAAAGACGGCGCGCAACTGACCGGCGCCGGTGAAACGGTGCATGTGTGCATCGATAAAAATACCGGCGCCAAAATCCATCTACCAAAGGAACTGCTGGAGACTATTTGCCCTGGTTTTTCCTGAACTCGGAAGGGGTTACCCCGGTAATATTTTTAAAGGCGCGGTTAAAGGCGCTCTTCGAATTATAACCCACGTCGTAAGCAATATCGAGAACGGATTTATTCCTGGTTTTGGGGTCGCATAGTATTCGCTGGGCTTCTTTTATACGGAATTCGGTAATAAATTCGCTGAAACTCATCTTCAATTCATCATTAATAATCTCGGAAAGAGTGCGGGCGGACATGAGCAGCTTCGAAGCAACGGATTTTATAGAGAGGTCGGAGTCCTTGTAAATCTTTTCCACCTCTAATAAATACATCAATTTCCGGATATATTTCTTTGTCTCTTCCCCGGGTAAAGTGGAATTCTTTGATCTGAGCGCCGACTTTAATCGCTTTACTTGCCTTACTTTCCAGTCATGGAGATACTTTTTAAAATAGAGAAAGGGGAACGGTAGGAGAGAAGCAAACAAAACAATGAGAACAATTTTGAAGAACAAAGTTTGATGGAATTTCGGCTTTAGACGGAATGTCACTTGTGCGCCGGTTTCATTCCACACGCCATAACTGCTGCGGGCAATGACGCGAAAAACATATTTGCCGGGAGGGAGGTTGGTGTAATAGGCGGTGCGGTTCGTACCGGGCTCGATCCATTTTTTATCGAAACCCTCCAATTTATATTTAAAAAGAATTTTTGCCGGTACGATAAAACTAAGGGCCGTATAATGAATCTCCAAATTATTCTTGCCCGGCGGGAGCGTCAAATTCCTGCTTAAAGAACAGCATTCCCCGTCCAGTAAAATTTTTTCAATCACCACCGGCGAAGGGGGTTTATTGCGGCCGGCATCTTTCGGGTTGATTACCGAAACTCCGTCCGTGGTGGGGAACCATAGTTTACCGTCGCGGCTTTTACAGCCGGCCGGTTGGTTGGCGCCGTTGCATTCGATGCTGCGCATCCCGGCTTCTTTACCGAATACCGAGGGATTGACATTTTGAATGGTCCCTTTAGAAACTGCATCTGCCTCTTCCCGGCTTAAACAATAAATACCCCGGTTCGAACTGATCCAGAAATCGGCATTATGGTCTTCCAGTATCCAGTAAACGGTATCATCCGGGAGCCCGTCTTTTTTCAAAAAAATGGAAATTTTGCCATCCTGGAAGCGGTTTAATCCTTTTATGGTGCCAATCCAGAGAATGCCTTGCTTATCTTCATGCATGCAAGTAACAATATTATTGGACAATCCTTTTTTTTCGGTAAAGATATCGATTGGCTCGTTTCCTTTAATAAGGAACACGCCGCCGCCGAAAGTGCCTGCCCAGAGATTGCCCCTAGAATCTTTAAAAAGGGTATTTACCCTGAATTTGACATCGGCGATAAGAACAAATTTGTCTTTTCGGAATTCGAGGATGTCGCCTTTGGTGCTGCCGGCCAGGATGCGGCCATCCGGGTCGGCATAGATTGCCCTGAAAGAGTTGTTAAGGACGCCGCGGCGGTCGTTGTATACCTCGAAACGCCCGTTTTTATAGCAATTGATAAAGCCCCCCAGGGTGCCGAACCACATGGCGCCCGATCGATCTTCGGCAAACGATACGACTGAGTCCGAAGATAAACCGCTGCGCACGGTCAGGGTGTAAAATTGGTTATCTTTAAAATAATTGACACCGTAGCCCTTGGTCCCTAGCCAAATCCGGTCTTTACTGTCATGGAAAACACCGTAAATATTATTATGTGAGAGGCCATTTTTCGTAGAGTACGTGATGATTTCGGTTTCTCGCAAGCAACTCAGACCGCCGCCGTTGGCGCCTACCCACAGGCTGCTTTCCCGGTCCTGGTAAAAATACAAAATCGGGTTGTTGAGTAAATCCTCCTGGTTAGGGTAAGCAATAATACGGTCGCTGCCAGCGGGTAAGATATTGATCCCGCCGCCCTGTGTCCCGATCCATAAATTCCCGAAGCGGTCTTCGTAGAGGCTCCAGATGGTAGGGCAAATGAGGCCGTCTTTATCCGTAAAATGATCGCGGCGATCCTCCCAGTACCGAAACAAACCGTTGCCGATTGTACCGATCCATATAGCGCCCTTTCGATCTTCGAACAGGGTAAGAATTTCTATCCCGGCCAACCCCATGGATTCCGCATGAAATTCACTGCCCCTTTTTTTTACCAGCAGCAAACCGTTTACGCCGGCGCCGACCCAGGTATGGCCGTTCCGGTCTTCAAGAAGAGCCCTGACCGTTCGGTTGGAATTGGGCGATGGCTCCGGTAAAAGAATACGGGTAAAGGAATTGTTGGCGAATCGGCACAACCCGGCGCCCGAACCGATCCATATTGAGCCGTCCAGGGATTCTTTGATGCTCCATACTTCGCTGCCCAGCAGCAGGGAATTTCCCGTGATTGCTTTAAAGGTATTATTTTTATAGCGAATGACCCCGCCCCCCCGGGTGCCGATCCAGAGCGTCCCGGAACGATCCACTTGCAGCGAAGATATAATATCGTTGGTGAAAGCAGGGGTATTCTCATGGTTAAATACTTCGAATTTGATGCCGTCAAAACGCGCCAGTCCTGCTTCTGTTCCTATCCAAAGATATCCGTCCGGCGTTTGAGTAATAGTGTTAACAGAGTTTACGGGTAAACCGTCATCGATGGTCCAGTTATGGTGTTGGAACGATGCGATGGAACGCATCAGCTCAATGGGGAAAAGCAGTGACGTCTGCAGCGCAAATACGATGACAAATATTTTTCGAGTCAAATTCTGTTCTTTCATCATTCATGCCTTTTTAGGATTATATTGTAACAGATTTTTTAAGATATGAAAACGAAAAAAAAAGAATTTGAACCTATGGCCTGGAAATGTTAATAATTCATTACCTATACGATAATTTTTACCGGCCGCATGTTACGGTTACTTTTTTGAGAGTATGGCGGCCCTCACTAACCATTAAATTTGTCCGGTCATCCGTAAAAACCTATTTGATCAAGCGGCCTTTAATACACTCATAAAAGGTGTTCAGTGGAAAACCTACGGGAAATAGCGTCCCGGTTTTTTCAATTATCACGAGAGAGATGCTCATTATAATTTTGCCAGGAATATTATTATAATAGAGTCTTCCCTTCGGAAAAAGTGCACCTAGAATGGAACATTTTTGGGATTTACATGTGCTGTAAATCGTGATATAAAATGGATTGATACGGAGTCTCATGAATTTATTATAGTGAACCATTGTTTGTTCGGAATCAATAACTAAGACTGAATCATTTTAAAAAGCAAAATTTAATCACGAAACCCAATGGCGGAAGCCTATCCGGGAAATGGCTAAATCAGAAAAAAAATATATCGAGGATATTCTTGGCCTATCTTCCATGCAAGAGGGGATGCTCTATCATTATTTGAAAGAGCCGGGTGCAAACCTCTATTTTGAACAATTGTGCCTGGATATCTCCGGGGCTATTGATATTGACCGTTTTGAAAACGCATGGAATTGGGTTATCCAAACAAATGAAATGCTGCGCACGGTTTTCCGCTGGGAAGGGCTGGAAAATCCGATTCAAATGGTTTTAAAAGAACATCACCTACACCCGCATTTTTATGATTTTTCCGGCCAAAATACGGAATCGATACAAAAATCATTGGAAACGCTCAAAGTTGAAGATAGGAACAACCCTTTCGACTTAACCGACGTCCCCTTCAGGGTATATTTATGTAAAACCGGCCCTGCCTCTTATGAAATGATTGTAAGCTATCATCATATCCTGTATGATGGTTGGAGCAACGGGATTATCCTGGAAGAATTTCTTGGCGCGTACCATGATCTCTGCGCCGGGAAAGAATTGAAAAAAAAGGTTAAAACGAAATTTAAAGAATTTGTCGCCTGGCTGCAACATGCGGATAGGGGCAAACAAAATACATATTGGAGCAACTATCTATCCGGCTTTGACACGCCGACGGAACTAGCCATTAAAAAAAGAAAAAAAGGGCAAGAAAGAACCGCGGCCAATTTTCAAACTCATTTCGACAAATCCATAAAAGATCAATTCGAAGATTTTATTAAAGCGCAAAGGATCACGGTGGCTTCCCTGTTTTATTGTAGTTGGGGGATATTGCTGCAAAGGTATAATAATAGTGACGATGTGGTTTTCGGCGCCACGGTATCCGGAAGAGCATCAGTTATACAGGGCATCGAACAGATGGTGGGGTTGTTTATCAATACCATCCCTTTGAGAATACAATGTTTTCCCGGTGAGAAAATTTCTGAGCTGCTGCGCAGGATAAACAATGCCCTGGAGGAAAGAGAAGCCTATGAGAATACTCCCCTGGTGGAAATAAGCCTGGGCGAAGAACGTTTCGATTCAATCGTGGTGATAGAAAATTACCCCATGAACAGCCGCTGGAACCGGGAGAAATACCAGTTGATGATTAATTCCTATGCTGTGGTTGAATCAACCCATTATGATTTAACCCTGGGCATCGAACTTTTCGATGACATTGAAATAAATTTCAATTACCGCGAACAGGCCTTTGAAAAGGAAGATATCGAACGCCTGGCCGGTCATTTTTCGCGCATTATACAAAACATCATGGATGATCCTGGGAAAGAGATATCCCAAATCGAAATGTTATCCGGCGAAGAGAAGCACCAACTGCTCCATGAATGGAATAATACGGACAAGCCATATCCCCGGGATAAAACGATTCATCAATTGTTTGAAGAACAGGCGGCAAAGACGCCTGACCATATTGCGATTGTTGGCCAGACTGTCAGAGTTGTCGGACATGTCAGACCTGTCGGACTTGTCGGACTGAGTTACAACGAATTAAACGAACAATCCGATCATTTGGCCGGGTTGTTAATCCCAAAAGGCGTCCTGGCAGACAATATTGTTGCTATTATGACGGAACGTTCCATTGAAACGATTATCACTATTCTTGGGATATTAAAATCCGGCGGCGCTTATTTGCCCATTGACCCGGAGTACCCGCGGGAACGCATCGATTATATGTTGGCCGATAGTAATGCCCGGATATTAATAGGCAGGGAAGAATGCCAAAAGAAAATAATTGTTAATTGTAAATTATTAATAGGATCGCCGCAGGCGCCGCTTCATCATTCAAATCAACTTGCATATATCATTTATACTTCCGGGTCTACCGGGAATCCCAAGGGAGTAATGATCGAACATAAGTCCCTGGTGAATTTTGTTTTTTCGATGTATAGAGATTACCGTGAGGGTTTCGATTCGCTGGATAAATGTTTAAGTTTGACCAATTTTTGTTTCGATGTAAGTGTCTGTGAAATATTTATGCCGTTGGTATTTGGGGCTTCTATTTTTTTATTGTCGCAGGATAAGGTAATGGACCCGTCGGTAATAGCAGGGGTAATCATTCAGAAAGCAATTACGTTTACTTATATTCCTCCTGGATTTTTAAGAGAGATATATGAGTATATTAAAATAGAGTTGCGGGATTCCGGTTTCGCTTTGGCGCTAAATAAAATGTTACTGGGGGTGGACCCCATCCAGGATTACATAGTCGAGGATTATCTTAAGTTAAATCCTGCACTGCAGATCATCAATGGATATGGACCTACCGAGTCGACCATTTGCGCTACAGCTTTCCGGTATGAATCCCATGAGCCTGGAGGACGGCGTGTTCCAATTGGACGTCCTTTGGCCAATATGGCGGTGATATTACTGGATAAACATTCACACCTGGCGCCTGTTGGATTGGCAGGGGAGTTGTATACCGGCGGCGACGGCCTGGCGCGTGGTTACTTAAACAACCCGGGATTAACCGCATCGAGATTTAAGAAATATAGGTCCTATAGGACCCATAGGACCTATATTTTTTATAAAACCGGCGACCTGGCGCGCCGCTTATCAGACGGCAATATCGAATTCCTGGGCCGGATAGACTTCCAGGTGAAAATAAGAGGCCACCGCGTAGAACCGGGTGAGATCGAAAACCGCCTGCGAAGTCATAAAAATATAAAAGAAGCCGTAGTGCTGGTTAAAGATAGGAAAATTCGTGATAATGAAGATAAATACCTCTGTGCTTATGTCGTGGGAACACCTTCATTAAAAGAATCCGAACTGAGGGAGTTCTTAGCCAAGTCTTTACCCGCATATATGATCCCGGCATATTTTGTTTTCCTGGAGAAGATACCGTTATTATCCAGCGGCAAAGTGAACCGGAAAACGCTGCCTGATCCGGTATCCTTCGACGCCGATTTGCTGGAAACTGATGTCTATACTCCGCCGCGGGATGAAATCGAAAGAAAGCTGGTAACTACCTGGACGGCGGTCCTGGGCGAGCCGCCGGCAGGACGCCCCGGAATCGGAATCGATGATAATTTTTTCAAACTGGGTGGGCATTCCATAAAGGCAGCCAAACTGGTTTTAAAAATTCATAAACAAATGAATATTAAAGTACCGGTCAATGTTTTGTTTGAGAATCCAACTATCCGCGGCCTGGCCGGTTATATAAAAAAAGCGGAAAAAGAAAAATACACCGCCATCCCACCGGCGGAAGAGCGGGAATATTACCCATTAACCGCCGGTCAAAAACAGTTTTACATTACCCGCCATGCCGGTCATGATGGCGCGGTATACAATGTCCAGAACCTGGTGCAATTGGAAGGGAAACTCTCCCCAAACGCCCAGGAAAGACTGGAAAACGTATTCAAGGAATTAATCCATCGCCATGAGAGCCTGCGCACATCCTTTGAAATAATCGGCGACGAACCGGTGCAGCGCATTCACAAAGAAGTGGAATTTAAATTAAGGGTCAGGGATCAGGGGCCAGGGGGTATAAAATCATTTGTCCGGCCTTTCGACCTGTCGAAAGCCCCGCTCCTCCGGGTGGGGTTGATAAAAACAGGGGAAGAAACCCATATTTTGATTACCGATATGCATCATATCATTGCCGATGATCTTTCCATGGGGCTGCTGGTCAAAGAATTTATCGGCTTATACCGGGGTGAAGAATTAACGCCGCCGCAATTGCAGTACAGGGATTTTGCCCTGTGGCAGACCGGGTTGTCGCAAAAACCGGTGGCGCAAGCAGCCTTGAAACGCCAGGAAATGTATTGGCTGAATGAACTGAACGGCGATATCCCGCTGCTAAACCTGCCCCTGGATTTTCCCAGGCCGTTGATCCGGCAATATAAAGGCGACTCTGTTCTCTTTGAAATAGATAGGGATACAGCGGGAACCTTAAAAAAACTGGCGGCGGCGGAAGGAGTTACTCTTTATATCTTAATGCTAACGATGTTTACTGTACTGCTGTCCAGGTTGTGCGACCAGGAAGATATCCTTGTGGGGACGCCCATCGCCGGCCGCCAACACCCGGACCTGGAAACAATAATCGGTTTCTTTGCCACCATGCTGGTGATACGGAGCCTCCCAGGCAGTCAAAAGACTTTCCGGGAATTTTTACAGGAAATCAAAGACAAAACACTGGCCGCATATGAGAACCAGGATTATACGTATGAAGAAATGGTAGATAAACTGTCCATAAGAAACCCGGACCGGAATGCGCTGTTCGATGTCGTGTTTGTCTGGGAAGACCTGGAAATCGACCTGGGCGACCTAATATTTCCCAACAATGAAAAGGATGAAGAACGGTTAAAACTCAAACTATTTAATGATAAAAAAATATCCGCGCCTTTTGACCTGATACTGACAGGCGCTGAAAACCAGGAGAAAATGAGTTTTTTTATCAACTACAGCGTTTCCTTGTTTAAGCGCGAAACAATTGAAAGAATCGCCGCTGATTTTATCGCAGTGATTGCAGGGGTTTTAAAGAATCCGGATATAAAATTGGGGGAAATCGAGGTAGCGCATGATTTATTGGAAGCAATCCCCCAGGCCCTCATGGAAGAATCGGGCGATTTCGGGTTTTAAATAGAAGGAGAATTACGAATGGAAATGACAAAGGAAAAAATTCTATTAATGCTGCTGCCGTTCTGGGACCCGCAAATCCCGCCGTCCGGGATTTCCTGTCTAAAAGGCTATCTCCAGCAGTACGGATACCCTGTCAAAACAATCGACGCCAATATTGAAGATGATTTGAAAGAAATATACCATAAATACTTTGAAAAATTAAGGGAATATGTGCCGGAAAACCAAAAAGGCAATTTTAATAAAATCGGGTTCGATATCATGCACAACCATATGATGGCCCATATGAATCATGAAAATGAAGATGATTATATCGAAGCCATTAAAACTCTCTTTCAAACCACCTTTTTTATGGATATCGAGCCGGACCGGGTTTCTGAACTGGACCGGCTTATCAGCATGTTTTTCCAGCGCCTGGAAGCGTATATTCTCCCCATATTGGACCGGGAAAAACCCGGTGTGCTGGGGATAACCGTATACACCGACACCCTGCCGGCCTCCCTCCTGGCCTTTAAATTGGCAAAAAACAAATACCCCCATATTCGCACTGTCATGGGCGGCGGTATTTTTGCCAGTGATATGACCCTGGGGTCCGCTAACCTGGAATTTTTCCTGGAAAAAACCCCGTACATCGATAAAATCCTGGTGGGCGAGGGAGAGCAGTTGTTTTTAAAGTACCTGGAAGGAGAATTAAACGAGCAACCGCCCTCCAAACGGGTGGCCTCGTTGAAAGATATTCATCATGAAGTCATGGATATCACTTCCCTGGGAGTTCCTGATTTTTCCGATTTTGATCTAACCCATTATCCCTATCTCACCACTTACGCCTCCCGCAGTTGTCCGTTCCAGTGCGAATTTTGCACGGAAACAATTCAATGGGGCAAGTACAGGAAAAAAAGTCCCGGACAAGTGGCCAAAGAACTGCTGACCTTACACCAACAATACGGCGGCCAATTATTTTTAATGGGGGATTCGCTGTTGAACCCGATTATCACAGACCTGGCCCAGGAATTGGAAAAAGAAGAGATTTCCATTTATTGGGATGGCTATTTACGGGCAGAGCGCCGCGCCGGGGATACGGAAAATACCATGCTGTGGCGGCGGGGTGGTTTTTACCGGGCCCGCCTGGGCCTGGAAAGCGGTTCCAGTCGTGTCCTGGAATTGATGAATAAAAAAATAACCGTGGAGGAAATTAGGACTACTGTCTCTGCCCTGGCGTACGCCGGGATTAAAACCACTACTTATTGGCTGCTGGGATTCCCCGGCGAAACCGAAGCGGATTTCCAGGAAACATTGGACCTTATCGAAGAAATGGCGGATGATATCTATGAAGTCAATTGCTCGCCTTTCTGGTATTTCCACGACGCCCAGAGCGGGGAAGAACGCTGGAAAGATAAATGTATCCCGCTATACCCGGCCAAAGCCAGGGAAATGTTCCTCATCCAGACCTGGATGGTGGATTGCGAGCCCCACCGGGAAGAGATTTACCGGCGCATGTGGCGGTTTACAGAACACTGTAAAAAACTGGGTATCCCCACGCCTTATTCGCTGCAAGAATTCCACCAGGCCGATTTGCGCTGGGCAGAGCTACACAAGAACGCGGTTCCTCCCATGGTCTGGTTCGACAAACAAGGCAAATATATAAATGAAAATAAACAGTTAATGAAAATTCTTACGGCGCAGGCAGCACAATCGGATGATGGCGATTTTGGTTTTTGAGTTGGAGGAATACGAATATGTCGAGCGGTGAAATATCGAAAGAGCGAACAAAGGCGGCCAGTCAAAAGGTCAAAGAAAAAGATTATTGGTTAAACAAATTGGCCGGGGAGTGGCAAAAGACCACGTTTTATTATGACCACCCCGAAGGAAAAGGGGCCAGGACAATTGATAGTATTTCTTTCCAGGTTATTGGCGAGAGTTTTTCGGATTTGCAGCGCTTGAGTAATCAGTCTGACCAGCGGTTGTTCATGATCCTCCTGGCCCAGTTGACAGCGTTGCTTTATAAATATACGGGGCAAACGGATATCATCCTGGGCGCGCCGATCTATCGCCAGGAAATCGAAGGAACTTTTATTAATACAGTATTGATATTAAGAAATTCCTTTGAACCGGGAATAACCTTTAAACAACTACTGCTGCAGGTAAGGCAAACCCTAACCGAAGCAGCGGAACATCAAAATTACCCCATCGAAGCCCTGCTGCATAAACTCAACCTGCCGGTTTCAGGGGATTTCCCTCTGTTCGATATTACCATCCTGCTGGAAAATGTTCATAAAAGGGAATACCTGGACCATATCCATACCAACCTGTCATTCGTTTTTTATAAAAATGACCAGTCGCTGGAAGGCGTGGTGCAATATAATCCCGTGCGTTACACAGCCGCCTCTATCCAGGGCATTGTCGATCATTTTAAATACCTGGCAAAACAATTAACCACTTTATTAGACACACCTTTAACAGATATCGACATCCTCCCGGAAAAGGAAAAAAAGAAAATCCTGGAAGATTTTAATGCAACGGAAGGAGAATATCCCGAGGGAAAGACAATACACCAATGGTTTGCCGAGCAAGCCGCAAAAACGCCGGATTCAATTGCATTGAATGGCCTTGCCTCCGGCGGCCAGGGGGCTTTTTTGAAAAATCGCCCCCTGAACCCCCAAAAAACTTTTTATTATTTAACTTACCGGGAATTAAATGAAAAGGCGGGTCGATTGGCGGCTGTCTTAAACCGAAAAGGAGTTCGGTCCGATGTTATTGTAGCCTTGATGGTGGAACGGTCACCGGAAATGATTATCGCCCTATTGGCAATACTAAAAGCAGGCGGCGCGTATCTGCCCATCGATACCGGTTACCCGGACGAGAGGAAAAGGTATATGCTTACCGACAGCCGGGTTCAATTAATGCTTACTGACCCCGACAACCGGGCTCCGGGCCGAGCACCGGAGAGAGTTGAAATAATCGATGTCACTGATCCGGCTGTTTATGATAGAGATGGGAATAATCTCGCCGATCATTCTGGGAACGCTAATGACCTTGTGTATTTGATTTATACGTCGGGTTCAACAGGGAACCCCAAAGGCGTTATGCTGGAACACCGGAATGTGGTTAATTTAATATATTTCGATTTTCATTATACCAATATGGATTTCAGCAAGGTATTGCAGTTTCATACCATTGGGTTTGATGCGTCGTTCCATGAAATCTTTTGTGCGCTGCTTTCAGGTGGGGAGTTGTGTTTGATCGACGAGGATACGCGGTTGGATATCCCGGCGTTATTCAAGGTGATAGCGGAGAAGCGGATACCCACGGTATTTTTGCCCATGTCGTTTTTGCGGATCATATTTAACGACGCGCATTATGCACAGGAGTTTCCGCGCTGTGTGAGGCATATCCAGACGGCGGGGGAGCAGGTTTTTATCAACCGCTTGTTCCGTGGTTTTTTGCAGGAAAACCATGTGTATTTGCACAACCATTATGGGCCATCGGAGACGCATGTGGTAACGGCGTTGACATTGGACCCGGACGGGGATATCCCAGAGTTGCCTACGATAGGAAAGCCCATTTTAAACAGCAGCATATATATATTGGATAAGCGGCAACAACTATTGCCCATTGGGGCGCCGGGGGAAATGTATATTGGCGGCATCCAGGTAGGGCGGGGGTATTTGTTCCAGCCGGATTTGACGGCAGAAAAGTTTATAACCAAAAGTTTTGCGGGGGTCCAGGGGGGGCTTTTTCAAAAGCCCCCCCTGGTGATCTACAAAACCGGCGATTTAGCCCGTTGGAAACCTGACGGCAACATCGAATTCCTGGGCAGGATCGATACGCAAGTTAAGATCCGTGGATTCCGGATCGAGCCCGGGGAGATTGAGAGTAAGCTGACGGATATTGATTATATAAAAGAAGCCGTAGTTATTGACAGGGTAGATGAAAATGGCGAGAAGTACTTGTGTGCGTATGTTGTTTCCGATAGCGAAATCAATCCGGGGGAATTGAGAGGGATATTGTCTAAAACGCTGCCGGATTATATGATACCTTCCTATTTTATGCAATTGGAGCAGATACCGTTGTCGCCCAATGGGAAAGTCAGGAGGGATGCTCTGCCCTTTATCGATACCGCAACCCTGGGAAAAATTTATATACCGCCCCAGGATGAAGTTGAGCGAAAGCTCTGTCAGCTCTGGGGTGAAGTCCTGGGGATGGAAAAAGACA